>JAOMEV010000011.1 GCA_028346125.1 Bacteriovoracales bacterium
ATCAAGTTGGAAGACGATTCTATAAGGGAAGAAAAAATAGCGGCTGGTGCTGTGACTTCGTCTAAGCTTGCTGCGGGCTCGGTAATCTCTTCGAAAATTCCAGCGGATGCCATTCTAACTGAAAAAATTGCAGATGGGGCCGTGACTTCAGAAAAAATAAAAGATGAGGCCATCACTAAAGAAAAGCTCGCTGATGGGGCCATTGTTACCGAGAAGTTTGCTGATGGAGCCGTTACAGCTGCTAAGATTCCTGATGGCGCTATTTTGACAGCAAAGCTGGGGAATGCTTCTGTTACTACTAAAAAGATTGCAGATGCTAATGTAACGAAAGAAAAAATAGAAGATGGAGCTGTGACAACAGAAAAGCTTGCTTCGGATGCGGTGACAGCAGATAAGCTTCCCAATGAAGTTATTACGACTACCAAATTGGCAAATGAAGCTGTTACAACAGAAAAGATAGCTAATGGTAATGTTACAACAGTAAAAATAGCTGATGGAGCTATAACTTCAGCGAAGTTTGGTCCGGGTTCAATAACAACAGTCAAAGTACCTAATAGTGGTATCACAACAAATAAATTAGCAAACGGTGCTGTTACAACTGAGAAAATAGCAGATGAAAATGTCACCAGTAACAAAATAGCAGATGGTGGTATTACAACTTCTAAATTGGCAAATGGGTCTGTTACGAGTTCTAAAATTCAAAGTGGGGCAGTTGTTGATTCTGATATTTCTACAAACGCGGCCATTTCAAGAAGTAAAATAGCTGTTGGAACGAAAGGACATATCATTGTTAATGATGCTTCTGGGAAGCTTAGTAGTAAGGCCGTTCTAAGTATTTCTGAAGGGGGTACAGGCTCTACGACAGCAGAACAGGCCAGAATAAACCTTGGTGTAAAAATTGGGACCGATGTCCAGGCCTATAGCTCAAGGCTTAATGACATTTCAAGTATGAGTCCCTCAGCAAATAAATTTGTTGGAGTAAACTCTGGAAAGCTTGAACTGAAAAGTTCAGATGCTGTAAGACAGGAAATGGAACTTGGAACAAAGTCTCAACTTGTTGTTAAGCCCAACGGGAATGTAGGAGTTGGAACGACCTCTCCATCGGCCAAATTAGATGTTAATGGAACGGTTAAATTGAGAGGAGATTTAGACATGTCCTCTAAAAGAGTCAAAAATATTGCCGACCCCCAACAAAATACTGATGGTGTCCCCTTAGGTTGGCTTCAAAATAAAATTACAAATCTAAGTACACCCTTCTATTTTATTCAAAGATTAAGCTTGGATAGTTTTGGTAATGGAAATTATGTTAACTGGAGCTCTGGTGGAGTAGCGCCCGCTAAGTCTAGCAATGCAGATGCTACGGTTAACCTAAGTAATAGTGAAATTAAGATCTTACAGGATGGCGTTTATAGCTTTAGTTTTCAGGGCCTTTTTAAAGGCTCCAGCGATAGCAATCAACTTCATGAGTTACATATAGAAGTCAAAGTAGGATCAGGAAGCTGGCAGACCGTTTCGAAACCCAAGACTTTTGGAAATACGATGATTGTAGGTGATGCCATCGCTAAAAATACAGGAAGTGGTCTTTCTGTGAGACTAAGAAATAATAGTGGCCACACAGTAAAACTTGAGACTCTTCAGGTAACGATGTCAAGAATTGGTGACCTTTAGAAAGTGGACAATATGAAGAATTATTTTAGTAAAATTAAAAGGTTTTTTTTCATCTATCTAGCTCTCGTTTTTATTTTGGGCCTGGGGCTTAACTTTATTTCATTTAGTGCAAGAGCACAGGTATTCCATCTTGATATTGAAAAAGCGCGTTGGTTAAAGGGAACAACCGATAAGTTTAAGGATAGTTCTGTTGCCGAAGAAAAAATTTGCAATAGGGGTGAAGATGGATGCGTGGGAATCGATGTTTCAAAGTTTCTCAAGGAATTTGGTAATAAGGACAAGGTTAAAGAAGGAGACTTTTTGCAATTGAGAAGTAGAACTGACGATGGTAGAGAGCTTTGGGTACCTACCAGTATTAGAGGAGTCACCTTCAGAGGAACATGGAAAATCCACTCTGATAAAGAAAAACTGGGTAGTCCTCCGGATTTGTTAAAGAATGCAAATTTAGAGGATGCAAAGGGAGACTACTATGTCGTAGAGGAGGGAATTGAATATTGTATAGATAAGGACATTGACATTACCAACTGTTTTCCTGATCCGAATATAATAAGCAGTGAAGATTGCAGTTCAAGTAAAAACCAGGAACTCTTGGATTGTGATGATGACACGGTCTGGAGAAAGGGCGATTGGGCCATATGGGATGGTAAGGAATGGGGGAAAATAAGTTATACGGGAAAAATAGAGTCCTTTTTTGGGCGTGGAGGAATTGTTAGTGCTTTAAATGACGATTATACCTGGGATCAAATTGATAAAGAAGTATCCTATTTAAAAGACCTTACAGATATTTCTAAAGATGAGGTGGAAGGAGGAAATTTTCTTATTTGGCGTAAAGTTTCTGGTGAGGAAACATTTTGGTGGACTCCTGAGCCTATAGAAATAACAACCGAGATGATTGAAGATAATGAGATCATTACATCAAAAATAATGGATGATTCTATTAATAGGGAGAGCATTGAAGATAACGCTGTCATTACGACGAAACTTGCTGAAAGCTCTATTATTGCCAACAATATCTCTAATTACGCCGTGACAAGTGAGATTATTGAAGATGGTGCCTTAATAACGGCCAAGCTAGGTAATGGATCAGTAACAGAAGATAAAATGAAAGATTCGCTTGCTGTGAGTTCCAAGATACAAAATTATGCCATAACAAAAGAAAAAATCTTTAATGGGGCCGTTATTGAAGAAAAAATAAAAGATGCGGCCATTACTAAAGATAAAATTCTTAATGGATCGGTTGTAACGAGAAAAATAAAAAATAGTGGCATCTCCTCAAATGACCTTAAAAATGGAGTGATAACAACCGACCTTGTTCCTAGTCAGTCAGTTCTAACAGAAAAAATTGGAAATGGGGCCATCATTAGTTCCAAAATTCAGGATGGTAACGTTCTTTCGGCCAAAATTGCTGTGGCCCAGGTAACCGAGAGCAAAATTTTAAATGGGGCCATTCTAACGAAAAAATTAGGAAGTAATGCCGTTGCCACAGATAAAATTGCGAATGAGGCGGTAACCAGTCCAAAAATCAAGAAAGAAGAGGTTGTCACCTCAAAGATTGCAACGAATGCAGTAACAACCGCCAAAATACCTGACGGGGCAATTACGGCAATTAAGTTAACAAATGAAGCTGTCACAACGGATAAACTCGCTGATGGAGCAATTACTATTTCTAAAATAGCTAGTGATGCTGTTATCACCGATAAGTTTAAGACAAGTGCTGTTACAACAGCAAAGATTCCTGATGGTGAAATTTCAACAACTAAAATAGACAAAGAGGCAGTGACAACGGAAAAAATAGCAAATGGAACTTTGGGTGATGGTAATTTTTCAGACCTGGGAAGTATCAATAGATCAAAGATTCAATCTGGATCAGGTGGTAGCGTTGTCTATAATGATGATTCAACAGGAAAACTGACCCAAGAAAGTTCTCTTTCTATAAAAAGAGGGGGGAGTGGTGGAAGTAATACTCAAGAAGTAAGAACCAGGCTTGGGATAAGACCAGGTGTGGATATAAATGCTCACCATGTAAAGCTAGATGATGTCTCAGGCATGAGTATGGAGGCAGGAGACGTCCTTCTTGGAGGTGATCCAAGCTTTAAACTGGCCCTTCATAACTCAGGGGAAGTTAGAGACTCTTTTGAATTGGGAAGCGCCGGTCAATTGAAAGTAAAAAGCAACGGAAACGTAGGTATTTCCCAAGAGCCAACGAGTAAACTGGATGTTAATGGTGACTCCAAGTTTAGAAATGACCTTGACCTAAATTCAAAAAAAATAAGGAATGTTTCGTTCAAATCGTCGAATGTAGGGAGTAGTAGTCAGTGTGCTGTACTCTTTCGTGATGCCAGCTACAAATCATCGAGTTGGAGCTTCTGTCCAGGAAGTCCCATCCCCTCTTCAGCCTCTTGGAATAACCAGGGAAGCTCTCTTACACTCCCCAGTGGAGGGGTTTTAAAGGCTTGCACAAACCCAGATGGAACAGGATCTTGCACAACTTATAACTCTAGTACTAGTTGGGTAGGGGATGACGTGAATGATAAGATTTCTTATTTGGACTATTCAATTGGTAGTGCAAGAATAATAACAGGAGCAGTTGATCAAACTAGAGATCTTCTTAATAAAGGTGATGTTGACCTTTTGTTTGATGGGAAATCTTTTGGAAACACAGGTCTTAAATATTTAATTCGTCAGGTCTATCCTTCCACAGGTGTTTCTTGGTCAGATTGTAAAAGCTCAGAACAAAATGTGAAGACAGTTTGTGGTTCAGTTTGTCCCACTGGGAAAAAATGCTTTGTGAGTGGTTATCGCTATGGGTTTCATGGAGGCGGCCATTGCCCTAATAATACGGCCCCAAGTTTGAGATGCCGAAGGATGTGCCATGACAAAAAGCTTGCAGCTCAAGGCAAATATGCTTGGGGATTTTATGAACATTGTGGAAATAATAGTGATTCAACTTGTATAAACCATGGTTGTAGTAAAAGTAAGCCTGAGACTTCTTGCCGTAAAACAAGTCAGGGAACGGTCTATAAATTTGAATTTCCAAGGACTCATCAGTATTACTGCTACAAAATTGACGGAAGTAACAGTGGCAAAGTAAATAATAGTAGTCCCCTCACCGTAAGTGGAAAAAATCTCACAAATACGTTTGGAAGCTCTATATCCAAGGAGTATTATACAGGAGGGTTTGTTAACAGTACCATTCAGATTGCGCCAGCATCAAAGGATCATTTTTATAAGGTTAAAGTTTATGGGGTTTGTAATAACGTGGATGGTATTTCAAGTAGCAGTAAATGCTCCCTGGAGCTTGAGCAATTTAACATTCTTACTTATAAGAAGTTAGCAACAATTGCTGTTGCCAGCGTGAATATAAATTCTCAGTTTTATATGGAAGCTTATTTTCAAGTAGAAAAATCGGCGACAGCGGGTTTTACAGTTATCAATAGAAGCGGTGGCACTCGGTATTTTACCGATGTCCATTATGTTCTTATCCGTTTGAAATGAATTTCTTTATGAAAGATCCTCACCTTTTCGATCATCTTTAAAAGATTGGGCATCTTGATATTTTGAAAGATCAAGATCTGTTTTGATGTCAAAAGAGGGACTTTCGGAGGATAGGTTTTTCATAAATTCAAAAAGCTTTTCGCTTGTTTGTTCTGCCATGAGGTATTCCATGAGGCAGGCATCTTGTTTTGCCATTTTTTCATCAACTCCTAAGAAGTCTTTGAAAAAGTAAAAGAGCAATGTTCTTGATGTCAGGATTTCATGGACAATATTGTGGCCATCATCTGTGAGGTTAATAAATTTTGTCTCATCCTCGTGTTCGATAAGGCCTTTTTCAATAAGGTTTTTAATGGCGGTGGAGACGCTTCCTTTTGTGAGCTCAAGGTCTTTGGCCACATCAGTGATTCTGGCATAGCCCTTCCCCTCTTTAAGTTTATGAATGGTGAGGAGATAGTGAACCATGGGGTGAGTAAGATCACTTTTGGGAATTTTCAAAGGAAACTCCTTTCGTAAAGTTTGAATAGTATAATACTATACCTGTAGGTTGTTTTATTGCAAAAAAATGTTTGTTGATTTGTGGCGTTAATTGATAAGCCTATCGTGATTAAATTTTTTAATTTCTAAACTTAAAAAATTTTAATATAACTAATGTTTTCCCAAAAAATGGGAACCAACTTTTAAAAAAAGTTATTGAATGAAAAAAAAGACAATTGCTGTGTTCTTCCTTATTTCATGCGCCTATGGAGCTGAGTTACCTTTGATTGGATTGGATGATCGGGGAAAACCTACTGAAATACTCGTCCAAAAGGATTTTTGGAACTCTGAAATGAATAAGGCGATTGAAACTCTTTCCGAGTCGACTCTTTACTCTTTGAATAAACAAAGTTCATCTTTCTCTAAGGTTGCCCTTGGAACTTTGGTCAAAATGAAATTGGGTGTTGGGGACCTTGTTAAAGCAACTGCAGAACCTTACTTTAAGCTGTATTTCTCCAAAAACTAATCTTTTAAAAATAGGTTAATTGAAATGTTAAAATTTTTCTTTTTTTTATTATTTATTTCAACATCGCTTGTAGCAAAAGAAGGTCATCTCGATCCTTATTGGTTTTCTGATAGTGATGAAAAATCTTTTAGTGAAGACAACTTGGATTCAATTGATGGGTTTTTAAGTGACTATGTGGCCTCACATGAAGCTTTAGGTTTGAGGGAAACAAAAAACTCTTCATGGGGCCTTTCTGGTTTTCAAACATCCCTGGCCCTAGGTCTTTCAGGAAAATTGGGCATTTATTCTTGGGGTGGAACAAAAGTCATTGAAGTGGATTGGGTCAGAAAAGAAGATAAGCTTTTTGAAGAAAATGTTATTTCTTTTGATGAATCTACGACTGAAGAAGCGATTGATTCAAGAGTTGATTTTATTGCTGGAAAAATAGTTGGCTCCGGAAGGGTTAAAAATGAGAAAAACCTTGTTCAGGAGCTTAGAAAGATAATGAAAGATTTCCATTTCTTGGGGGAATCCTTGTCTCAGATGTCTTTTTCAGGATGGGAACCTAGTAAATTAAGATTGGAAATGGGTATTAAGGCGACTGGAAAAATTATTTTTGGAAAAGTTGGGGGAGATATTCGTCTACGTCTTGATTGGAAAAGAACAGGTTCAAAAGGAATCAAAAAAAGAGCTCCAAGAAAAGAGTTAACAACTTTTTTTAAGGATATGGGTCAAGTCCTGTTTTCAAGTCTTCCCCTTTACGAAAAAAAAGGATTATCCCTAAATAGTGTTGAAATTGGATTAGGGATTGGGGCCAAGGGGAAAGTCGCTATCGCTGAACTGGGTGGATATGCCATACCTTCCGTCTTTTTTAAAAGATCAAAAAATTATAACAAATTGGTAACTTCTGAGGCCTTAAAGGGAGAGATTCTGGTCGTAGGTAGAGGACAAGAAAAATCCTTTGGCCGTATGTTTAAGGTTAAAAAAAGAAGAGTGAGAAAAGGTCTTAAAAAGGCCTTTAAGTTCGCTTATAAATTTAGTGAAAGGTTCGGTTCAAAAATGAGCCCAAAGAGTCAATGGAAAATCAAGAAGATCAAATCTCAGTATAAATTTTCCATGGGAGGATCTTTAGGGCCTGTTAAAGTTTCAGGTATTCCTCACTTGGCACTTTACTTTAAATAGGAGACGTAAAATGAAAAAGCTAAGTGTACTTATTCTTTTCGCATTCACAGTTTCTTCAAATGAGTTTTCTTATAATGATTGGCTTGAAAAAGAGATAAAAGCTTTTAGCAATCAGGAAAAAATTTTTGAGAAAACATCGGGGCCCTGGGACCTCGAAAAGATCATCTTAAGAGTTCGTCCTTTAGTTGGCATTGAAATACCCCTTTTGGCGTCTTTTGAAATAAAACCTTTTGTAGAGTTTTATTGGGAACGATATTAAAAGGCCATTGAAGGTGATTTGGGGATTGAGTCAATAAGCTTTTTTGTATAATCCATTTGAGGCGATTTATAAATTTCTGTTGGAGTCGCCCTTTCCACAATTTGTCCCTCTTTCATGACGATGATTTCGTCTGAAAAGTATTTGACCACATTTAAGTCATGGGAAATGAAGATGTAGGTGAGGTCAAACTCCTCTTGAAGGTCTTGGAGAAGGTTTAAGACCTGGGCCTGAATCGAGACATCTAAGGCACTAACTGATTCGTCACAAATAATAAATTCTGGTTTAAGAGTGAGAGTTCTCGCGATAGAGATCCTCTGTCTTTGTCCCCCTGAAAATTCATGCGGGTAGCGGTTATAATGGTCTGGTGAGAGACCGACCTTTTCAAGAAGTTCTTGTGCCTTCTGTTTTTTATTTGGAATCTTGTGGATAATCATGGGAGCAGTCACAATTTCTCCCACCGTTTTTCTGGGATTTAAAGAGGAATAAGGATCCTGAAAAATAATTTGGATCTTTTTCCTCATTTCTCTCATTTCTTTTTTGTTTAACAAAGAGAGGTTTTGGCCTCTGTAGAGGACTTCACCTTCTGTTGGTTGGGTAAGGTGAAGAATTGTTCTCCCTAAAGTGGTTTTTCCCGACCCACTTTCACCAACAAGACCTAAAGTCATTCCTTTGCGAAGGTTAAAGCTCACGTTATTGACCGCTGTAAAATGGCCTTTTGTTCTTCCAAAAAAACCACTTTGAATGGGAAACTTTTTTGTGCAATTTTTTACTTCGAGAATGACTGGATTTTTTTTATCGTCGAATTTTCTTTCAGTTTTTATTTCAAGTTTTTCCGGAGGTAGGGAATCCTTGGAAAAGTCTTTGACCGTGAGGAGACGTTTGGGGTTGTCTCCAAGAGAGGGACGACAGGCCAAGAGTCCTTTTGTGTAAGGATCTTGTGGCCTTGTAAAAATATCAGCTGCTTTTCCCTGTTCAACAATAACCCCTTTTTTCATAACGGCAACATAATGGGCGAGTTCGGCCACTACTGCGAGGTCATGACTGATAAAAAGAAGACCCATTTTGTGGTTTTTTTGAAGTGTAACGAGGAGTTCTAGGACTTGTTTTTGTATTGTGACATCAAGAGCTGTTGTTGGTTCGTCACAAATCATTAAGTCTGGTTCACATGCCATGGCGATGGCGATCATGACTCTTTGTCTTTGGCCCCCTGAGAGTTGGTGAGGGTAATCGTTTATTTTTCTTTCAGAGTCAGGGATTCCGACTTCTTCCAATAAATCGAGGGCCTTTTGTCTGGCCTCTTTTTTTGAAAGCTTTTGATGGAGAATTATGGTTTCAATAATTTGGTCACCAATTTTAAAAACTGGATTAAGACTCGTCATGGGTTCTTGAAAGATCATGGTGATCTTTTTTCCTCTGATTTTTGTGAGCTCTTTTTGAGAAAGTTCCAGAAGGTTTTGTCCTTTATAAAGGATTTCTCCTTGAGTGACCTTTGCTTGAGGTTCAGGAAGAAGGCCCATCACTGCTAAAGAAGTGACACTTTTTCCTGATCCTGATTCACCAACTAGTCCTAGTGTTTCTCCTTCAGGAATCGTGAGGTTTATATTTTTCACTGCATTGATATGTTTAAAATTAACGCAGAGGTTTTTAATTTCAATAACGCTTTTCATAAAATTTGTCCTGACAAGTCTGTTTCTTATAGCATACTTGAACAGGCCCATTAGAACAGGCCTTTGAGTTTGTATTATTAAAGAAAAGTTTTGTAGATAAAACATTTCTATAGTGTTAAAACCTAGCTTTAATTTTACGAATCTTTACTGGGGGAATAAATGACTTTTCAAGCGAAAAAACTAATTTTTGTTTTTATTGGCTTCATTTTTCTAAATAGTGCTTTTGCTCAAAATTATAGCAAAGACGTAGAATCAATTAAAAAAATGACTGGTTGCTATAAAGTGACTTTTCAAAATGCGGAAACATTTTCTCTTGATAAAGATTACGAATATCACGATCGTTTTAAATCCGGGCCAGCATTGGAGTGGATTTTTGTTGATTCAGAGAAGGAAGGAATGGTTTCCCTACAGCACATCCTTATTGCTGGTCCGCACATGATTAAACATTGGCGTCAGGAATGGGTCTATGAAGAGACTTCTCTCTATCATTATGAAGGGGATAAAGTTTGGACACCTAGAGAGCTTTCTGCTGAAGAAACTCAAGGTATGTGGACACAAAAAGTTTACCAGGTTGATGATAGCCCAAGATATGAATGTTCAGCACCTTGGATTCGATACAACGACAAAAACTATTGGGAATGTAGCGCGAATGCTCCTCTTCCAAGAAGAGAGTTTTCCAAAAGAAGTGACTACAATATTATGAAAAGAACTAATAGGCATGAAATTGTGGCCAATGGACATATTCATGACCAAGACAATATTAAAGTTGTAAAAAATGGTGCTCTTGTGAAACCCCTTGTCATGGAAAAGGGACTTAATACTTATGACGCAGTTCCAAGCCATCTTTGTCAAAAGGCGGTAGACTGGTGGAAAGACCACAAAGGTTTTTGGTTCAACGCAAGAAATGTTTGGGATGAAGTTTATGGTAAAAGAGAGACTATGAAATTTCATAACAAGGTTGAGGGTCAAACTCTTTGGCAAGGCCTTTTTGCTTTAGATAAAGCTTATGGTGGAAAACCAGAAGCAACTTCGGCCCAGGTCAGATCAAAAATTAAATCAACTATCGAAAAATATCTTTATTAAAACTCGAAGGGCCTTTTTAGGCCCTTTTCAGGAAACCCCGTGAAAGAATTCCAGCTCAAAGGAAAAGATTTTATACCTCTTTGTGATCTTTTAAAGACGACAGGTCTTTGCCAAACAGGCGGCCATGCTAAAATTGTTATTGCTGATGGTTTGGTAAAAGTTGATGGAGAGGTTGAGCTAAGAAAAAGATGTAAAATGAAAAAAGGTCAAACAGTTGAGTTTGAAGGCCAAAAAATAGCAATCATAGATTAAAATTTTGAAGTCTTTGAATGACCCAACGAGGGTCATCTAACCAAAGCTCATGACCGGCATCCAAATGATACTCAATGGTCGCTCCATAATGGGTGGCCAAATCTTCCGAGCATTTGACATCAACCATTCGGTCTCTTTTCGAAGCAAGAAGTAAAAGAGGTGTTTGTATGGAATCAGGTGCCCTAAACAACATACCGGCAAGGAGCTGTTTGAAAAAGTTGGTCCTTTCTGGAGGATACTCTTCTGAGTAATGGGCCCAATCATCGACAGTTTTTTCATCAACGTATCTATTAGAGACAAGTCGAAAAACGTTTCTTTCTATTTCTCTTCTTGTTTTTAAGGACAATGTCCCTGCCATACTTGTAAAACCTTCCAGCGTTAAGCGTTCTAAAGGCCCTGAGAGATTTCCCGCACTTGAATTCATGACACAACCAAGGTCAAAATCACTAGGGTAGCGATTGAGCCAATCCAAAGTAATCATTCCGCCAAGAGAAACAGAACAGATTATAGATTGTTCTCCGGGCGATTGAATTTCAAGGAATTCACTTCTTAAGTTATCAACGTAATCGCCTATTTTGGATGGACTCTCTTCATCAATTTTGGACCCGAATCCGGGGAGCTCTAAACAGTGAACAGAGGCGCACTCTTTTTCCAAAAGGCCTTTAAATTTGCCCCATTGTCTTAATTCTCGTCCAAGACCTCTTATTAAAAAGCAATTCACATTTTTTAAGTCCATAAGAATCCTTTTTAAAAATTAATTTGTTTTCTGGGTCTCTTAATCCATTCTTTCCACTGGCCTTCAAGAGACCTAAGTCCGCCAGGGTAATTTTTTTGAAAAAATTTGTGATAGGAGGCCCTTTGTCTTGGAGATGTTTTTAAATACTTAATAACTTTTTTCAAAATGTCAGGTGATGTGTCTTTTAAAAAGTACACAAGTGAGTAGGACTGTGGATAAGAGACTTTTGGAGTTTTTTTCCATTCTTTATTTGAAAGGCGAAAAAAGCGATCAAGGGAGTAAAGGTCTCTACTATTTTTTAAGATGTTTTCAAAACGGGGATGCCCCTCAACAAAGACACCAGTTTTTCCTGGCCTCCATTTGAGATTGGACATAAAAACAGCAAGTCCTTCATTAAAGATAATCGCCCTCCCCAAGATTTCCTTGTTAAAAATAAAGTGGGTTCCTTCATGGAGAAGAGTTTTCAAAGTACGCTTCCAAGGAGTATTTCTACTTTTGAACATAAAGATCCGGTCAAATTTGGGAGAATAAAAGGGTGCTCCACCACTTTTTTTTCTCATGGCCCTAAGACATCTCTGAAAGACCCTTTTTTTTCCAAAAACTCGAATTCTCATGGGAGCACTTATTTTTTTGTAGGAAAATTCCTTTTGAAAAATTTGGTAGATTTGGGCCATGAGTTCTTGAAATTCTTTTTTTTGATGGGGTTGAAATAGCTTCATCCTTTCTTCCCATTGAAAGGTAAGGCCTTTTTCAGTGGACTTTACGGAACGTTCTTCAGGAACTAAACAGGCCTTTGAAATTTCCTGGGCATTTATATCATTAATAAAAAGGAAAATAAGTAAAAACCGGATCATTTTATTATTCCTTTAATGAGAGTCCCCAATAATTATAGGATATAAGTGTAAGGCCGGGAATATGACCTTGGTCTAACTCTTTTGTTTTCAGGCCGCTCTTTTCAATAATCAGAGGGATATTTCTGTTAAGATTACATCCACCACCAATTGCATTTTGGAGGGGATTAAGTCGGTTTTGCCACTTTTGAACGGAAGCTTCAGGTGCAAGTCCATGTTCAGAAAAAATAAAGGCCCCACCATTTTTAAGGACCCTTTTGATTTCTAGGAGGGCCTTATCAGGATCTGGAATTGTACAAAGAGTATAAGTACAAACAACTGAATCAAAAGATTCATTTTCTAAAGGGTTTTCTTCAGCTGATGAATCCAAAATTTTTAAGTTTATATCAAGTTGACTTGCCTTTTTTTGAGACATTTCTATCAGTTTGGGATGAGGTTCAAGGGCATAGATCTCTTCTACTTTTGAATAGTCATAAAAATCAAGGTTATGGCCAGAACCTATACCAATTTCTAAAACCCGACCATAGGCCTTTGGTACTACTTTTTCCCGCTGCTTTTTGATTATCTTGTCATCCATGAAAAAATTAATGATATGAGGGCATAAATGTTTATCGTAGAGTTCTTTAAACATGGCCTAAAATCCCGGAAGAGTAGAAAATTTATTTTTTCTTATATAAGTCGTAACTTTTTTCGATAAGATATTCAAGAAAGAGAAACAGTGAGGATTTATGAGCGGGCCAGATCTTAAACATCTTAGTGAAAAAGAAGCAGAATCTTTAGAAGTCGCCGAAGATAGTCGGGAACTAAAATGGAAATCGAAGTCTTTTATGGCCTCGTTTTTTATGGGAGATTTTGATATTGGGCTTTCGTACCCTTTTCCTGAGCAGGATGAAGAAGACAAAAAAATTGGTGATGTAATATGCAAAGTCGTTGAAGATTTTTGTCAGGAACATCTTGATGGTGCCCAAATTGAACGTGAAGGGGCGATTCCTGCAAAAATTTTTAAAGGCTTCGCTGAATTAGGACTTTTTGGGATAAAAATCCAAAAGGAATATGGAGGCCTGGGGCTTTCACAAACAAACTATATAAGAATTCTTTCGACTGTTGGATATTTTTGCAATTCCACTCAGGCCCTCCTTTCGGCGCACCAGTCGATTGGAGTACCTCAACCAATTAAACTTTTTGGAACAGAAGAGCAAAAAAAGAAATTCCTTCCTTTAGTGGCCAAAGGTCATATCAGCGCATTTGCTCTTACGGAGCCCAATGCTGGCTCGGATCCTGCCAGTATGACAACTGAGGCAAAACTTAGTGAAGATGGTAAAAATTGGATTATTAATGGAGTCAAACTTTGGTGCACGAATGGGGTTATCGCTGACCTCATTGTTGTTATGGCAAGAACGCCAGACAAAATTGTTAAAGGAAAAGCAAGAAAACAAATTTCAGCTTTTGTTGTCGATGCCCGTAGTGAAGGAATCAAAATCCTTCATCAATGTCGTTTTATGGGGCTTAAAGGTCTTGAAAATGCTCTTATTAAATTTACAAATGTCGTTGTTCCTGCAGAAAATTTAATCGGAGCTGAAGGAAAGGGCCTCAAAATTGCTTTGACGACCCTCAATGACGGTCGTTTGGGGATTCCAGGCGTCGCGGCCAAAGGGTCAAAGCTATTGAGTGAATACTGTCAAAGATGGGCCAAAACAAGAGTTCAGTGGGGAAAAGCAATTGGCGAACACGAAGAAGGTGCAGATAAACTCGCTAGGATTGATGCCGGTAGTTTGGCCATGGAAACCATCTCTAACTACGCAAATGCTCTCGCCGATAAGGGGGGAATTGATATCAGAATGGAAGCCGCAACGGCCAAGCTTTTCTCTTCTGAGCTAATATGGGACCTTTTAGATACGGCGATTCAGCTAAGAGGTGGAAGAGGATATGAAACTGAAGACTCTCTCAAAAAAAGAGGGGAACAGGGAATGCCTATTGAAAGGGCCCTCCGAGATGCTAGGGTCAATAGAATTTTAGAGGGAAGTACTGAGGTCATGCATCTTTTCTTGGCAAGAGAAGCACTTGATGGCCATTTGAAAATGGCGGGAAGCCTTTTTGATAAAAGGGCAAGTTTCTCTGATAAGTTCTTAACTCTATTAAAATGTGGTCTTTATTATCCGTTTTGGTATCTAAAACTTCTTTTGCCTTCTTTTAAGTTCTATTTTGGTTTTAAGTCACCTTTAAGTCGTTATTTAAGGTGGATTAATTCAAGAACATCCAAACTAGCAAGGGCCCTTTTCCACAGAATGGTTTTAATCGGTCCAAAACTTGAGAAAAGGCAACTAACCCTTACGAGAATTGTAGATATAGGAGTTGAGTTAGTTGTTATGGGGCTTGTCGCTTGTCGAGTTCAGACAGAGTTAGATCGTGGAGAGGACAAAAATTTTAAAAAAGCAGTGTACTGGTTGAAGAGTGCTCGTTTAAGAGTCGATGAGCTTTTTCGGGAACTCAATAATAATTCTGATAAAGAGGCCAGAGAGCTTAGTCAGGACCTTCTTAATTCTGTCGCTCCCTTTGAGGAAAATGAGATTCCAGATATTTCTCACCCCAACCGTGAATTTGGAAGTGACCTTTCTTTAGGGAAGCAAAGCGAGAGGTTAAATAAATTAGGTTAATCGGTTAAAGGACAAACTCTTATGAAAAAATATCTTGTGATGGTTTTTTTTATAATTTCTTATGCTCATGCACAATTTAATGGGCAGATTTTTTCCTTTTGTAGCGATGAATCGGAATGGCCTCCGTACAACTTTTTCAAAACAAAAAGTAAAGTTCAAGTTAGTGGTTATGATGTAGATGTAATGAATAAAGTGGCCAATGAAAATAAATTTAAGGTCGAATATAAGCTCATCCCATGGAAGAGATGTTTAAAAATGGTAAAAAGAGATATCATTCAAGGAGTCATTTCAATCTCACATAGTGAAGAAAGGGCAAAGAGTTTTTATTTTTCTAAACCTTATTATTTTTTAACTCCCCATTATTATTTTTCAAAGAATAAATATCCAAACGGGTTAAATTTGAAGAACCTTAATGAGGTTTCTTCAATTTGTGGAATGACTGGCTATAACTATGGACCGTTTGGGATTCCAAATAAAAAAGTGGCAAGGTTATCTTCAAGTTTTGAGTCTTTAACAAAAAGGCTTTTAAAAGGTAAATGTGATATTGCTCTAGGAAGAAAAGAAATACTTCTCAATTATAAAAAAAGAACAGGAAAAGATCTTTTTTTTAACAATACAATTCTTTCGGCTCCTGTTCCGAATGTTAAAAAGACCCCTTTCTTTGTGGCATTCTCAAAAACTAAAAGAGGAAAAAAATTAAAAATAAATTTTGATAAAACGATTGAGAAAATGAAAAAAGCAGGTCAATTAAGCACCTTGCTGGAAAAGTATTTAAAATAAATTCTCTGAAAAAGGTTCATTCTTGTTAATAGAAAGGATGTCAAAATTGAAGCTGTCACTATTCTTTTTTTGCAGGACTTTTGAACTGCCATAAAAATATAGGCGCTGCAGAAATACCATCAATATTTTCTAATATTATGCGAAAGTTAGAGAGGCTTCTCTTCAGGCGCATTTAACCCTTTAAAATCACTTAGAATATGTCTAAAAGAATTCATGATACGGACTTTTTGCTAATTGGAGTTTGGGAGTATGGTGAAAATGTAGCTTCCTAGACCCTCTTCTGCGCCGAGACTTTAAGCTTTTTATTTCTGTTGAGGAACTTTTTCCATTTCTGTACAATGCTCGATATTTATTAAATTTATATTAGGAATGGTGTCTGTTATGAAAAAATTATTTTTTCTTATTCTCTTTTCTAGTTTGCTGGGAGTGAGCTTTGTGGGTTGCAAAAAGGATAGTGGAAAAACAACGGGGCCATCCACTCAGCAAAAATCTTACAAGTGGAAAATGGTAACCACTTGGCCACCTCATTTTCCTGTTTTAGGGGAGGGAGCTGATAAGCTTGCCAAGTGGGTCGATCAAATGAGTAATGGAAGGTTAAAAATAACTGTTTTTGGTGGAGGGGAACTTGTACCTCCATTAGGTGTTTTTGATGCTGTTAGTAGTGGGACTGTTGAAATGGGGCACGGGGCCTCTTATTATTGGGCCGGAAAAGTCCCCGCCGCTCAGTTTTTTGCCTCTGTTCCTTTTGGCTTTAATGCGCAATCAATGAATGCATGGCTTTATTCAGGAGGTGCCCTAAAGCTTTGGGAAGAAATTTACAAACCTTTTAACTTAAAGCCTTTTCCTGCAGGAAATACTGGTGTCCAAATGGGTGGGTGGTTTAATAAAGAAATTAATTCTCTCGACGACTTGAAAGGTCTCAAAATGAGAATGCCAGGTCTTGGTGGGAAGGTTTTAGCAAAGGCCGGAGGAAATCCCATTTTAGTCGCCGGTGGTGAAATTTATACAAATCTCGATAGAGGAGTTATTGATGCCACTGAATGGGTAGGGCCTTTTCACGACTTAAAAATGGGCTTTTATAAAGCTGCTAAATATTATTACTATCCTGGTTGGCATGAGCCTGGAACAACCCTTGAACTTATGATTAATACAAAGGCCTGGGCTTCTCTACCACCTGATTTACAGGCCATTATAGAGTCGGCCACTTATAGGGCAAATATGTGGATGATTTCTGAATTCGAGGCCAAAAAC
This sequence comes from Bacteriovoracales bacterium, assembly GCA_028346125.1. Taxonomy (GTDB): domain Bacteria; phylum Bdellovibrionota; class Bacteriovoracia; order Bacteriovoracales; family Bacteriovoracaceae; genus UBA7317. The sequence continues at coordinate 16,858 of JAOMEV010000011.1, forward strand.
AATGCTAACCTTCAGACACTCATTAATGACCACAATGTCCAGTTGAGAAAATTTCCAGATAGTGTCCTTGATGGTCTAAAAAAGATATCTATAGAAGTTCTTGAGGAAATGGCGAGTAAGGACTCTACAAGTAAAAAGGTTTACGAATCCTTTAAAAAGTTCAAAAAAAATATTTCAGCTTGGAATGAAATGTCTGAATCTCCTTATCAAAATGTCATCATAAAATAGTGAATTTTAAAAAGGAAAGGTCTTTTATAAGACCTTTCCTTCAATTTTTTAAATGGGCGTTAAGAAATAACCTTTATTTAAATCATGTAAAACCGCTTAAACCACTATAGCTTTTGCTTATGCAAACCGACAAAATTACCAGAGTATTAATAGTTAAAAAGGATTCGAGTGAAGTTATTTTTCTTACTCCTTTTTTCACTTTCCTTTTCTTTAGGCCTTTATGCCGAAGCGCCTCCTGTTATTTTAGAAAAGGGTAAAGAGCGGTACTTAATAAGTTTGAATCTGGAAATTTTGGAGGATAAAACAGGCAATCTGGGCATTGAAGACGTGAATAACCCAAGGTGGTCAAAAGAGTTTAAAAGGAGCAAATCTACTTATCTCAACCTTGGAATCTCAAAGTCCACTTTTTGGGCAAGGTTTAAGGTTAAAAACTTGGACCCTTCTAAAAAATGGATTCTGTCTTATAATTTTGTTTCTCAGGATCACATTGAATTTTTTCAACAAAAGAAAGATGGCTGGAAACGCTCTTTGGGAGGAGATAGAGTAGATTTCTCTCATCGTGAATTTAAAATGAGAGGCATTCATTTTGAAATAAACCCAGGGGAAGAAACTCTTTATTTTATAAAAGCGAAAGGGTTTTCTACCCAAATGCCTTTGACGATTTCCTCTTCGAAAAGCTTTGCGAAGGAAAATATAGAACAAAACCTCGCTTTTGGATTATTTTATGGGCTTGCCCTTATGATGTTGATTCATAATTTCTTCAATTATTTACGATTGAGGGAATTAAGTTACCTTCTTTATGTTTATCATGTGGGTTTTTATATTTTGTTTTCAGGAGTATTTTATGGTTTTGGTCACTTTCTTACTATTCAGTATTTACCGTGGATTAATAATGAAGGGCATTTGATTCTTTCCTGTCTTGCGCCTCTTTTCTTAAATCTTTTTGCTTCAGATTTTCTTCACTTAAGAGAAAGAAATCCTATCCTTCATAAAGTCTCTTTATTTTGGTCATTTCTTTTGATCACTTCAGCGATTTCGATTTTTTTTGTTCCATTGTTTTATTTGCGTAGAATATATAACCTCATTTATGTTTTGTTTGTTATTTGTCTTATGATTACTGTTTTTATTAAAATGAGGGAAAAATTTATTCCTGCTAAATATTTTTCGGCGGCCATATTAGCAAAAATTACGGGTACGGTTATATTGGTTTTGACTTTCAATGGAATTATCGAGAGTAGTTTTTTAACCACTCATGCTACAATTATTGGGAGCCTTCTAGAAATGATTTTACTTTCTTTCGGGTTAAGTGCCGTTCAGGAATTAAGGCATTTAATTTACTTAAGAGGGGAAGCCGAAAAACAAAAAATTATTATTAAAAATGAGTTTGAGAAGGATCTTATTAAGCGCGAGGAAGCAGAAAGAAGAGAAACCATAGCTTCTAAAATGAGTAAATTTGCTCAGGACTCTATTAGGCAAATTGTTGAAAAAAAGACTGAAACTTTAGAAAGCGAGTTGAAAGATAAGAAAAAAGAAATTGATGAGAAGGATATTTTTCATGCAAAATTTGGCCAAGAGCTTCAAAGTCCACTCAATTCAATCCTTGGTTTTTCTCAAGTTCTTTTAGAGAAAGGAAGTTCACTTTCCGATGATGAGTTAAAAAAATACCCAAAATTTATTTTATCAAGTGGAAGAGCTCTTTTAAAGTTAATCCAAAGTGAACTGGTCCCAACTAAAAATGACATGGGTGAAGTGAAGTTGAATAAAGAAGTAATCAACTTTCATGAACTTTGCGAAGAACTTTCTTCTCTTTATAATTACGAGGCCCAAATAAAAAACCTTGAATTTGAATTTGATATGGATAAGGACAAAGTCCCCAAAAAAATTATTAGTGATGGAGCAAAAATTAGGCAGGCCCTTGGAAACTTTTTGAATAATGCGATTAATGTAACTCAAGAAGGAACGGTTAAGTTTAAAGTAAGTGCCAGCGAAAATAGTGATAAGCATCACCACTTTGACCTTAAGTTTCAAATTGAAGATATGGGTTCTGGGATCAGCGCAATCGATGAAAAGAAAATATTTGAACCTCTCCTAAACGTTGAGGACATGAAAAGTTCAGAGATGCTATCAGGTCTTCGTGTGGGCAGAAGCATTTTTGAAAGTATAAATGGGAAGATTGTCGTCTTATCCTTAAAGGGAAAAGGTGCAGTTTTTTCTATAAGTATAAAAGAGGTTGTGGGTCTGACAGATAAAGAAGGGAGACTGGAAGAGAGAGACCTCCACCAGCTCCAATTTGATAGTGCTAATATTCTAATTGCGGAAGGTAGAAAGATAGATAGAGAGCTCATTAAGGCATATTTAAAAGACTTTCCCTTTACCTTGCATATGGTGGAAAATGGAAGAGATTTGCTAAAAATCGCCAAGAAAATAAGGCCAGATCTCATTATGAGTAATTTAAATTTGGAACTTGTTGACTCCTCTATGGTTGCGAGAAATCTTAAAGTTATAGATGAGACGAAAAGTATTCCTATTTTAGCTATTGGAATGGAAGAAGTTTCACAAAAAGAAAAGTTTACTTGGGATGGGTTTCTTAAATTGCCTTTAAATCGGGAACTATTGCTTTTGGAGATAGCTAACTTTATTCCCCACAAAAAAGTTAAGCTTAAGGATGAAGTAGATTACATTTCTTATGTTGAGTTTTCGATTAACTTTAGTGAATTGAAGAGCAATGATATACACTTTCTTAGGGATGTTCAAACTAACCTCAAAAAAATAATCAATTTAGGAGCTATTTCTTTCGCTGAAGAATATAGTCAAAAAATGATTAAAAGAATTAAAGATGAAGGAAGACCCTATCTCCTTGATTGGTTTATGGCACTTAACCAAAATGCCGTGAACTTTAATAATGAAAACATTGTTTTGCAAATTGAAGAGGCCTTGATGAAATTAGAGGAAAATCTTCCTAAGATTTAATTTTCGTTTTTTTACTCAAGAAAACAATAAACACAATGGAAAGGGCAAAAAATGTAGTTTTCCAACTAAAAGGCTCTTTTAAAAAAAGAACAGCAAAGAAAAAGGTAAAAAATGGTTGAAGCAATTGCATTTGCCCAACTCTTGAAACCCCTCCTATGGCAAGGCCTTTATACCAGAAAAAGAAGGCAAAAAGGTTATTTACGAACCCTAAGTAGGCAAGGGCAGAAAGATCCTCTAAGGTCGCTTTTTGAAAATGAGAAAGGTCAAAAATAAAGGGAGATGCGATAAGAACAATTGGAAGAGACAAGACCAGAGACAAGCAGATGACTCTTGGACCACCGAGCTCTTTAGAAAGATGTCCTCCTTGAGCATAGCCCATACCTCCCATAATCACTGCCCCCAAAAGGGCAAAATCTCCTGAAGACCATATGAATTGATCTGGAGGATGGTTTGAAAAAGAATAAAAGGCCACAGTAAAAAAACCAATCAGAGAAAGAATCCAAAACCAAGGAGAGGGCCTCTCTCCGGAAAAAAGAAAGCTGAAAAATGCTGTTGATAAAGGAAGAGCACCTAAAACGACACCTCCATGACTAGCAGGAACAGTTTTCATTCCTATTGCCACAAAAATAGGGAAGCCAAAGACCACCCCCAAGGCAACTAAAAAGAGTTTAAAAAGGTTTCTTTTGTTAGGAATGGGTTCTTTGAGAAACAAAAGAATAAAAAAAGATGTGATGCCGGCCATAAACGCTCGACCAAACCCAATTTCTAAAGGATTAAATGTTGGGGAAAGAAATCTTGTCAAAGGCAATGTTAAGGAGAAGGACATTACGGCCAAGCAACCTAAAAAGAGACCTTTATTTTGTGTTTTTTCATCCATGAAAAAAAATTATAGATGATTATTTTTGTTAAAAGAAGGAATTTTACTGTTAGGAGATTTAAAGTCATAATTAAAAAAACTCCAAGGATGGTGAGATGAAAAAGTTGTATGTTTTTTTAGGAAGTGCATTAGGCCTTCTGCTTATTTATCTCTTGCTCGTTTATTTAAATATTTTTGGAAAGCATCGTGGCCCGGGAATAATTGCAGGTAAAGGATTAAAAAAAGAAGACTATGCAAAAAGGGCCAGTTTACAAAGGAGTGCCTTAAAAAAGTTTGAAAATAAAAAAAAGAAGGCAATTTTGTTTGGTGACCTTCATGTCCATACAACGTATTCTGCAGATGCTTTCCTTATGAGCTTGCCTTTTTTGAGAGGGGTAGGTTCCCACCCTATAGGGGATGCCTGTGACTTTGCTCGCTATTGCTCCCAAGTTGATTTTTGGTCTATAAGTGATCATGCTGAGTCCAGTACCCCTTTAAAATGGAAAGAAACTATTAAGGCCATTCGTCAGTGTGACTCACTTGCTACAGATAAAAATAATCCGGACCTTGTATCTTTTCTTGGTTTTGAATGGTCTCAAGTTGGAGGTTATCCTAAGGATCATTATGGGCATAAAAATGTTATTTTTAAAGGGATTGGAGATGAGGACATTTCACTAAGGCCAATTGGAGCCGCGGGTCTGGCATCTGCTGCTTTAAGGCAGAATGCTTCACCTCTTCCCGTTGGAACTCCTCTTCTTGACCCTAAAAATAGGCAAGTTTATTACGATTTTCGTTATTTTCAAAAAGAAATTACAGAAACACCTGAATGCGATAGATCTCTGCCCTCTTCCAAGCTTCCTCGGAATTGTTACGAGAGTGCTTGGACACCAAAGGATTTAGTGGAGCGTTTAGAAGATCAAAAACTTGATTACCTTTTGATCCCTCACGGAACTACTTGGGGTCTTTATTCTCCACCGACTGCGAGTTTAGATAAACAGCTTAAACCTGAAATGAGACCGGAAAAACAGGAAATTTTTGAAATCTTTTCAGGCCATGGAAATAGTGAAGAGTATCGTTCTTGGAAGGAGGCCTATTGGAAAGACGGAAAACCACAGTGTCAAAGACCTTACCCCAACTATATGCCCTCCTGTTGGAGAGCTGGAATTATTATTAAAGAACGTTGTTTAAAAGAAGGGCATGATAAAAAAGAATGTCTCAGAAGGGAAATAGAGGCCAGAGAAAATTATATTTCTATTGGTACCGCTGGGCATATTACCGTTAAAGGGGAAAGTGCTGAAGATTGGCTCAATGCTGGACAATGCCAGGATTGTTTTCTTCCTGCTTTTAATTACAGGCCTCGATCTTCTGCTCAATATGGATTGGCCATAAGTAATTTTGAAAAAAAAGAACCTACAAGATTTAAATGGGGCTTTATTGGCTCGAGTGATAACCACAGAGCAAGACCAGGGACCGGTTTTAAGGAGCATAATAGGTATTTAAATGCAGAAGTTTTTGGAGCTGTTTCAAAAGAGTGGCGAAAAGCTTTGAGGGGCAGCGAAAAAAAGATCAATCATTCTGTTAAGTATACAGTCAAAGAAGTCTTGGCCGACCCTCGTTATCAAGTCTTGTTAGATTGGGACAAACAGGCCTCATTTTGGATGACTGGAGGGCTTGCAGCCGTTCATGCAGAATCTAGAACAAGGGATGGGATTTGGAAGGCCTTTAAAAAAAGAGAAGTATACGGGACAAGTGGGCCAAGGATTCTTCTTTGGTTTGACCTTATCCACAATAAAAGAATATCTATGGGAGGAGAAATTGGTCTTTCTGAGAACCCTAAGTTTAAAGTGACCGCTATTGGCGCTTTTAAGCAAAGGCCGGGTTGCCCTGAGATGACAGTTAATGGACTTTCCCCAGAGAGATTGAAAAACCTTTGTCTTAACGAGTGTTACAACCCCAGCGATGAAAGGTTATTGATTAATAGGATTGAGGTCATCAGGATAAGGCCTCAAATTGTTAAAGGGGAGAGTGTTGACAAGCTCATTGAAGATCCATGGAAAAAATTTAACTGTGCAAAAAAAGAAGAAGGGTGTGTTTTTGAATTTGAAGACCCTGACTATGTTAAAGATGGAAGAGATAGTATCTATTATGTAAGGGCCATCCAGGAGCCAACTTTGACAATAAATGGGGGAAATCTTCGTTGTGAAAAAGATAGTCTTGGGAAGTGCATAAGTACTAAACCTTGCCATGGAACCTTTCTTTCAGAGAAAAGTGATGATTGTCTGACCTCAGTTGAACACAGGGCCTGGTCTTCTCCTATCTATGTGAATTTTAAAAAAGGACAGTAATGAGAGAATCTCTTCTATTTCTAGGAATGGCCTTAGGGCTTTCTCTAAGCTTTTATTCAACAAAAATAACTAACTCTAAAGGTCTGATTGCAAGTGTTAACGACAAACCTGTCTATTTGGAAAAATATAAGACCACGTTAAATCAAATCAGAAAAGGAAAAAGGAATCCTTTAACTGAAAAAGAAAAAGAGGTTATTATAAACCGGTTGATTGAAGAAGAGCTTCTTTTTCAAAATGCCAAGACATTAGGCCTTCTTGAAAAAGACCCTCTGATTAGAAAAACAATTGTTTCCAGTATGATTGATTTTATTAAAAGGCCATCAAAAAGAGATAGACCTCCTTCGGAAGAGGACCTAAAAAAATTCTTCTTTAGGTATAAACCTGAATTTATTCCGGCCAAGAGAATCAGAGTTTCAACCTTTTCGTTTTCTCAAAAAAAGAACGTGGAAAAAGTGAAAAATCTTATACAAAAAGGAGAGTCGTTTCAAGTTCTCAAAAAACAATGGGGAAAAAGTTCTTTTGAGGTTCCTGAAATGCTTCTTCCTGGAAATACAATAAGAAGTTACCTCGGGCCGACTTTGACCCAAAAGGCCTTTAAAATGGATACTGGGGAAGTTTTAGGGCCTATCGAAAGAGGGAAAAGTTTTATTGTGGTTAAGGTCCTTGAAAGAGATGTCTTTAAGGAAATTTCTTTCGAAAAAGTTCGTTCTCGTGTTTTGGAGCATTTTCTAAGAAGAGAGAAAGAGAATAATTTAAGAAATAAATTAGAGGAAATGAAAGATAAAGCAAGAATTAAAATTTTTAGGGCCAAGTCATGAAAACCTTTTTTTTGATTGGTCTTTTTTTTATTTCAGGCCTTTCAAAGGCGCATCTTAGAAGTCGATCTTATTCAACATGGAATTTTGAAGGAAATAAGGTAAAGGTTTTTTTGACCGTAAGTGCTCGTTTTGTAACTAAAATTCCTCTTATTGATCCGTTAGAAAAAAGTGTTGGCCAGCAACTGAGTGCTCACCTTAGAAACAATATTTGGTTAAAACAGGGAGAGAGTGTTTGTTCTCTCAGTGAACTTCCTCTTAGCTTTCCTTTAGAAGGGGGGAATTTTTATTCAACATTTACTTTTTTCTGTCCCAAAAAGAAAAAAAAGTTTTCCATTTTTTTTAATGCCTTTCTTAATGTCTCACCAGCTCACCTACATTTTTCGGAGATCAACTTTTTTGGTAAAAAAGAGCAGATCCTTTTCTCCAAAACAATAAGGGAGTGGGAAACAGACTTTAATAAACCAGTAGAAAATAATTTTATGGAAAAGGGAAAAGTTCTTGCTCTTTTTATTGGTTTGATCCTTTTGGGAAGAAGTTTGAAAGTCACTTCCTTTATGGCGCTTTTTTTCCTCGGAGGTCATTTTATACCTATAGGAGTTGAAAAAAATTTTAGCGAAGTTTTTACCAACTTAATTGTCATTTTGATTTTTGCAGAGGTCATTCGTGAAAGAAAGAGCTTTAACCCTTTAGTTTATCAGGCATTCGCTTTTTTTATTTTGTGTTTGTCCTTATGGATAGATGGTTACCTTTCCTTGTTATTTTTAGGAATGGCCATTTTTACTTCTTGTTATGGGTTCTTAAAAAAAAGATAATCTTTCATGGGCCATTTTAGGCTTTTTGTTTGGACTTATTAGCGGCCTAGGTTAGGGCCTAATTAGAATCTATTAAGACGTGCTTTTCGTAATTGGCGCTGGGGTTCCAGAAGTGAAGAGCATCTCTGGCCTTTTCTTTTGTAACCGACCCGTAACAAAAGCATCTTGTAGAAAGATTCTTTTTCTCGTTTAGTTCGTAGTAGATAATGATTTCTCTAATTCCTTTTGGCATAACATCCTCCTTAAAAACAGGATATCAAAAAAAAGAAAGTTTTAATCTAGTTCATCTAAGGGCCAAATGACCCGGGCAGATTCATTTAAGATTCATAAATAAAAATTATTTATTAGAGCAAAAGAAGGGATATTCAAAAGAAAAAACTGGAGTGCAATACTCTGTCCATTTTCCGTCTATAAAAGAAGCCTGGCCAAGAACCCATGTGAGATGGTCACTATTACTTTTAAAGAAGACCTTATCCATATAGAGAGGGGGCTGTTGCCCATTTATTTCATAGCACCATCCAAGTGATCTATAATTATTTGGGCCTATGGAGATAAAATCATTATCACCTGGAAACCCGTCTATGTGTTTAATAGTCCCTTCATTACCCTGGAAAGGTATCTTGTTGTCCTCAAAAACAGAGAGGCTTACTAGCCCAACATTTTGCGAAAGATCTTTAAGGTGAAGTTGACCTTTGTAAAGAGGTTCTATTTGACAAGGTCCAATAATCTCCCAAGTAATAGCTTTAAGATTAAAAGAGACCAAGATTAAAATGAGGAGAAATGCTTTTTTCATAGGGTGTTGTGGTATCAACGTTTAAGAGGGAAGTAAATGGTCGTATTGAATCTTTTTTGAATCTTCCCCTTTGAATCTTGAATTATTCTTGAAACTCTAAAACTTTTTGAAATCTGTTAGACTTTTAGTGAGGTCTGAAAGATGAAAAACGTGCTATCTGAAATTGTTATTTACTATTCTTTAGGGCAAAAATCTGGCCTGTCCCATGTGTGTTTTGTTTATGGTCAGGTAAATGAGGAAATTGCAAAAGACCTTCTTAAGTCATGGAGTTCTAAGGCCATTTATAAGGGCTTTAACTTAGTTAACCTTAGATAAGTTTGTTCCCCAAATTTTAATTATCCAAAAATGATAGAATGCTTTGAGAGGCTTTATAAGCTGTTGAAAAACAGCCCTGGAGGAGATAGCCACCCGTAGGAGCTTCCCAATCAAGCATCTCTCCAGCAACATAAAAACCTGGCATTTTTTTGATCATGAGAGAGTTATCCAAATTGTCAAAATGGATACCCCCAGAGGTCGAAATAGACTCTTCCATAGGGCGAGGGCGGAGAAGGTCAAGGGGAAGGGCCTTTAGTTTTTGTCCTAAGAGATCGAGGTCTTTAAATTCCTCTTTTGAGGTTCTTTCTTTTAAAAGAGAAAAGGCCAAACCACTGAGTTTAAGTTTTTTTCTTAAATGATTTGAAAGGGAGTTCTTTCCTCTTGGTTTATGGATTTTGCTTAAAACCTCTTTTTGAGAAAGGTCTGGAAAAAAGTCCAGAAGGACTTGGGCCTTTTCCCTAGAGTCCCTTACAAGAGCACTTAGCTCGTATAGAGGGCCACCTTCGAGACCGTAGGGAGTAAAGATGAGTTCACCTCTTACACTATGGTCCTTAAAAGAAAGCTTTATATTTTTGAGTGGTGACCAGTTCACCTTCTTTTTAAAATGAGGAGACCAATCTGTTTCAAATCCTGAGTTCATTGATTGGAAAGGGGCCATCTTGAGACCTAAATTTGAAAAAAGGTCTGTCCACAGTCCATCAGAGCCAGTTTTGGACCAGCTTCCTCCCCCGAGGGAAAAAAGGACGGCCATATTTTTTGAGGGATCGACTTTAACCTCTTGTCCTTTGAAGTCAAAAAAAAGAGATTTATCCTTTTCAATTTTTTTGAGGCTGTGATGGGTGAAGAGCTTAAAACCTGGATAGGATTTAAGTTTTTTGAGCCATAAAAGAAGCATTTCACCGGCCTTGAACTTTGTGGGAAAAAACCCTTCCTGTACTTCCAATGAATGTTTCAACCCCAAGGCCTTCACACCATTTCCTAAGGTCTTTAGGGGAAAAGAGCTGCAAGAGTTCATTAAATCTCTTCTCGTGGATGCCATAGCGCTTTGAAAATTCGGAGAGGTTTTCGCTATGGGTAAGGTTGAGCCCTCCATGACCGGCCACAAGAAACTTCTTCCCAACAGCAGGCATCTGATCATAAAGCTCAACAGAGAGGCCTTTTTCTAAAAGGCAAAATGCAGCGAAAAGACCTCCAGGCCCTCCTCCAACAACGATGACTTTTTTATTGTCTTTTGTCATAGAGACCTAAGTAAAAAGGCCGACGACAATGAGAACAGGAACAGAGACGGTCAAAGCAATCCCAGTTCCGACAAGAATAAGGGCAATGAATTGGCCTAGATACTTTAATAATGTTTTTGGTGCTTCCATCCAGCTAGTATAGCGGAAAAGAGCAAAATTGGTAGTTAAAAAAGTTCAATGGAATTTATTGACGGGACCCATCAAAACTTTAAAAATCAGTAATAAACCCTTATCAAAGAAAACTTATGGAATTAACTCTTATCGAAAAGGCCCTTTTTGCAAGCTTTGGTTTTGCTCTTGTTTTTTACATCGGTCTGTCTGTAAAAGGCGAAGATTTAAAGGAGTCTTTAAAGGAGAAGTATAAACTTCTTTTAGGGATTGTTTTGCAGTTTTTCCTTTCCCCGATGATTGCTTATTTTATAGGGACGTTTTTTAATCTTGACCCTCTCAATTTTTATGGACTTCTTCTTCTTTCGATGACCCCCTGTGGATCTATCCCCAATTCACTTACTATGCTTGCCAAGGGGAATTCGGAATTAAGTGTTGCCATGACAGTCACTAATAGCTTGGCCAGTCTTGTTCTTATGCCCCTTATGGCCAAGGTTTTTCTTGGAGGACAAGGAGGTATTACAGTTCCCTACAGTGGGATTTTAGCAAACCTTTTTGTTCTCATTTTGTTTATCGTTTTAGGTGTTTTTATCAATACTAAAAAAGCCTCATGGGCCGGTCATTTTAAAAAGGGAACAGCGGCGATTTTAGCTCTTAGCGTTTTGGGGATTGCCATTTTTTCAGGAAAAAAGATTATTTACCTTTTTATAAATTCACCTTTAGATATCATTCTTATTTCTGTTTTACTTCCTTTCACCCTTTACCTTTTAGGCGTCTTCATTTCTTTTCTTTTTAAATTAAAGGCAAAGGATTCAAAGGCCATTTCTTTGGGAGCAGGCACTTATAATTCTCCTCTTACCATGACCTTAATTGTCGCCAGCTTTCCTTTGAGTACTTCAAGTGAGGTTATTAAAATTCCTCTTTTATACACCCACACAGTGATTGTTGTTGGAGTTATAACGGCGTTTATTTATTCAAAGTTTAAGGGCGAAGATCGTCTTTAATAATTTCTTTTGTTCCTAAAGGGAGGCGAATGTGAAGCCCGTCATAGGCAATAAGGAGGTCTTTTTTGATCACCTTTTTTGCTTTTCGGAGAAAAATGCTCTCAGCAATTCTGTTCGGAAGTGGTGGTACTATATGGTTGAGGGCCAAAAGAGAGGCCCCTGCTTCATTGGCACTTTCGGCCGCTTCTGAGGGAGAGGCATGGTAGTCGAGAATATCGTGGATAATTTTAGAAAGCCTCACGCGAGATATTTCCTTAAGTCTTTTGGCAATAAGTTTGACCATATCCCCGTTGAGGGCCTCGTGGATTAAGACATCCGTGTTTTTTCCAAAACGAGCAATATTTTTGTGTTTAACAGTGTCCCCGCTGTATGTGACGGAGCGATCTCCGAAATCAATACGATAGCCGAAGGCCGGCTCAATAGGAGCGTGTTTAACAAGGAATACTGTAATTTTTAAGTTATCCTCTTCAAAGACAACTTTGCTTTCTTGTCCAGGGCCAAGTGTGATGTCCTGAGGAGTATAAGTTGGGCCTTTCGGGTCGAGGTACTCGGTTCCATGGTGGGCAATTCTAAACCCACTATCTCTAAAATAGGCCTCATAAAACCCTTTGACTGTTCTCAGGGTGCCTTTTGGTCCAGAGACTTTAAGAGGTTCATTTTTTCCCTGGATCCAGCTTTGGAGTCGGACTTCGCCAAGGCCTGCGATATGGTCAGAATGAAGATGACTAAAAAATACTTGTGAGAGCCTCCTTGTGGGAAGTTGGTAGATAGCTATTTTATCGGCCGAACCGGAGCCAGTATCGAAAAGAAAGAAATGGCCTTTGGCCAAAATAGCGAGGCATGCTTGGCCTCTTTTGAAGGTGTAGTCAGGAAAAGGAGAACCACTTCCACAAAAAATAATGTCGAGGTTTCTGTTGTTTCCCAAATAATTTCGAGGAGGGGTGACCCTTCTTTTTAAGACCATTTCAAAGACCTTGTCTTGAAAAGTGGAGCTATTTGCGATTAGGAAAAGGCCAAGAAAAACTACGATGATTAACAAAACTTTTTTCTTTGTCATACCTTCTCCTGAAATATTTTTGGGTATTCTTCAGTGAAATTTTATTACAGAACCTTCAAAATAAAAATTATTTATTTTCCAAAAAGTCTTCAATAGATTGATTTTCGCATCGTTCAAAGGATTGGAAGCGGGAAATGTAGTTGGGGTAATCTATGACCAACTTTTTAAAAAGGAGCCTTTTCATGAGCTGGGGCATAAGGAGGCGATATTTTGGAAGAATATTATTAATTGTTTTTAAGATATGGATTTTTGGCCAGGGGTCGTGGGCGTCTTTGTATTTTATGCCTATGGAAAGTCGTTTGCCGTTTTTTGATGTTTTTATAAACTCTTCAAGAAACTCTAATTGAAGGTATTCTTTTTTAAGAGACTTAAAGTTTTCAGGAAAAATGATAAAGTTTTTTGAGAAAACCTTTTCAGGTTTAGTTTTATTCAAAATATCTTTTTCTTTCTTCGTCAATTTTATTTTGAAGAAGTCTGAAATGAGGTTTCCCGATTCGTCCCTTTGGAGATCGTCATAAAAACGTATTTTTTTTCCTGTTTTAAAAAACACTTTAAAAAATATTTTTTTTCCAAATTTTTGGAAGGATATTTTTTTTATACCTTTTTCAAAGTCATGATTAATATTGCTTTTAAGAATGCTTAAAATAAGTTCTCTCTCCTTTTGAGTAAAGCGAAAAATAATGTGAGAGCTTAGGGGGTTTAAGACATCAAGTTTAATTTTAAATGTTTCTCCACCTACTTTAAATTGGTGTATTTTGACCTCTTCCATAATAATCTTTTGTTTGTCATCAAGACCTTTTTTTAACTTTTTTAGAACATATTTTTCTCCGGGATTCCCGTAGGGTATGAGACTCTCAATAGAGTTTTTTTGTTTCAAAAAAATGGGGTATTTTTTAAAAAATGTCCTTGCAAGCCCATCGAGAGAAGTAAATGGAAGGTCTTCTTTAGGCCCATGAAGTGAGGCATACCAATGCATTTCTTGAAAAGAGAGTTTTCCGTCACTATTTAAGTCGGCCACTTTCCTTTTTTTCAAAGATGAAAAAAAGGTTCTTGTATAGTCCTTTTTAGAAATGATTTTATTTTCACTGGACCAGCAACCGATAGCTGGAGTTTTTGGGTGGGCCCCAAAAAAACCACAGGAGAGGGCATTGTAGAATTGGCCCCCGTAGCAGGTTCCACTAACAATTATATTTTGACCTTTGGTGGAAAGATGAAGCCTTTTTAGCTCGTTTTTTTCTAACCTTTCTTTTTCGAACCAAAGAAGTGCTCCATCTTGGGCCCCATGCCCGACCATAATAAAGAGACCTTTTTTATTTTCCTGTTTTCCTAATTGACTGAAAAGTTCTTTGATGTTTTTTCTGTTAAAGGCGCCATTGATATTTTTAGAAAAGGGGTGTGAGACGAGGACATATTCGTCTTCTTTTTTCATTTTGAGGACATCTCTTATTTTGTTTTGGCCGCTTCCAAAGAGGGTGATTCCCTGTTTTTGATTGTTAAAACCTAGATTGGAAAGGCCCTTTTGAATTGTTTTTAATACTATTGGCGTGAAGAGAGGATTATTTATGGGATTGTCAGCGTTTCCTATGTAGACGACATTAACAGAAGAAAGGTCTTTTCCTGAAAGGTTAAGAGGGGTGCCAATTTCCATACCTAAAGATGTTTCAACTCCCTTTAGGGAAGGTGGCGATTTATGTTTGAGGGCCTCGGCGATAAATGATTGTAGTGAAGGGAAATTTAGAAGAAAGACATCGTCAATTCTCTCCTGGAAATCCTCTATGGCCTCATTTTTTTTGATCTGGAAAAATTTTTTGCCGAGGGAGATAACCTTCAATTTAAGGAGCTTTAGATCCCTCTGGTCAAACCGGCCCAAGGGCCTTCCCTTGATCAGGAATTTTTGGGAGAAAAAACCACTTTTGTAGACCCCAAGGTAGGGAAGGGAGGGAATTTTCTCATATTCGAGTAATTTAAGCTTTTTTTTGCTCATAGAGTAAGGATCAATCGTTTTAAAGGGGATAAAGTGGACATTTCCTTTGTAACGATAAGAAATGCTTTCCAGAACCCCTTTTTTCTTGATTAACCGTTTCAAATTAGGGCAGATTTCGCAATAAGGAGTAGTGATGAGGATTAACTCGACTCTTTCAAGGTCGGTTGGCCCTCCATAGGTTAGAAAAGAAAAAAGAAGAAATATTATAAAGAAGGGCTTTTTCATAAAAAGGGACCTTTGGCGATCAAACCTATTATAACAGTGAAATATTAAATACGATGCTTAAGTATTGATCAGATGAAAAAAGGAGAATAAGTGCACGAAAATAAAGTAAAAATTGGTCTTTGGTTCGTGGCCTTTGCCACACTTTTCATCATTGGAATTTTTGTTTCAATTTTTGTTTTTTCTAATGAAAAGGGCTCTATTGCTGAAACTTTGAAAAAAGAGAGAGCGCTCTATGACCCTTACCAAACATTAAAAAACAAGGAGATAAGGGAAGTAAATAAAAACTGGAAGGCCTTCTGGGGAAGGACTGGTATCCATGTGGGGCTTTTTGTTGTCAGGTACGAGGGTGAGCTTGCAAAAATTGAAAAGGAAATAAACTTTGTTGGTTCAGACAGCCTTTTTATAATGAGCGCTCACAAAGATGATGTGATTTCTTTTAAAATGGGAAAAGATATTAAATGTCCTTCGGTAAAATGGGCGGAACACCTCAAACTAAGTACTTTGAGGATGATGAAGCTGTCAGCTGCGGATGTGGCCAGTGATGAATTGATGGTTTTTTTAGAAACTTATTGTTTAGGAAGAAAGTAACTTATGGCCTTGGAAACTTTGACCTTAACAAGGACACAATCTCGCCAACGTTTTGAATCTTACCCTCACTGAGAAGGGTGCTTATGAAGGCCTCCGCTGTTTTTTTGATTTCATTCACTCCTCTCTTATCATCAATCTTACAATTTCTGATAAGGTTCATTAGTAAGGCCACTTTATCTTTTGTTGTGAAGTTATTCAAAAAGTACCTCCTTTTCTTTATTTTACAGTAACGAGAGAAGGTTCCCCATGGTGCAGTTCTAGTTCAGCAGCACCTAGACTAATTCAATTTAGATTCAGAGTTATGAAAATAGGCTTAATTTAAGATGACCTTGTTTCCAGGGCCCTATTTAAACTATTGATTTTTAAGATATTTGTGGCCTGTTTTTTTAATCTTGGGCCGAATTTTTTTCTTTTATAAAGGGTAATGAAAAAGATCGTAGCGCAGTTTATTGAGCTCAAAAGAGAGAGGATAGACAGCTTTAAGTCTCCAACTTTGTAGAGTCCGTAAAGAAAATAGATAAATAGCCCTATCGTCCAGCACGCATACGTTAGGAGTGAAACTTCTTTTAGTTCATGTTTCGCTTTGGTCACCAAGATAATTTGAGGCATGTAAAAGGCCACCATCAGGCTTCCAAACAGGGCATAAGCAAATTCAATAAGGTTTAAAAAGTTCATTTTTAGTTCTCTTCAACATCAAGTCGGAGATTTCTATATTAAAACAATTTTAAATGCAATAACTTTTTTTAAGAAAAATACCTTATGAAATTTGTACACGGGCGAGACTTTAAAGAGTGTTGAAAGAGTGAGAGAATGAACCCTAATAAAATTGAAAAGGGCGAAGAAATGATAGAAAAAAAGATGCACATAAACGGAAAATGGGTCGAGTCACTGTCTGGAGAAACAAGGGGGATCCTGAACCCCTTTGATGCCAGTGAAATTGCCACCGTTTCTGAGGGGAATAGGGAGGATACCAAGCTTGCCATCAAGGCCGCTCGGGATGCCTTTAATGGTGAATGGGGAAAGGTAGCCCGAAATGAGAGAAAGGCCCTACTCGTGAAGCTTGCCCAGCTCATTAAAAGAGATAAGGAGGAGCTTTCCAGGCTGGAAAGTCTCAATACGGGAAAAACTCTTGAAGAAAGTCGTTGGGACATGGACGATATTCACAATATCTTTAATTACTATGCCAACTTATTGGATAAGGAGCACTCTGAGGTTGTGGACTCCCCAGTTGATAATTCTTCGAGCGTTTTAGAAAGGGAGCCTGTTGGTGTTTGTGGTCAGATTTCACCCTGGAATTACCCTCTTCTGCAAGCAAGTTGGAAAATGGCCCCTGCCTTGGCCGCTGGTTGCAGTATTGTTATGAAGCCAAGCGAAATAACTCCTTTGACCACCATTAAGGTCACAGAGCTTGCCGAAGAAGCAGGCTATCCTAAAGGTGTTGTGAACCTCGTTCTTGGCCCGGGACATTCCGTGGGCGCCGAACTTGCCGAAAATCACGATGTGGACTTGATTTCATTTACGGGAGGGAGCTTTACCGGGCGGAAGATCATGACCGCGGCGAGCGGAAATATCAAAAAAGTGGCCTTAGAGTTGGGAGGGAAAAACCCTCATATCATTTTTGAAGATGCCAATTTTGATGTGGCCGTTGATTACGCACTTAATGGGGTCTTTTTTCATGCTGGTCAGATTTGTTCAGCAGGGGCCAGGTTGATGGTCCATGCATCCCTCTATGATTCTTTCATAGAGGCGCTCAAGGTCCGAATGGAGAAAATTAAGGTCGGAAATGGCTTTGATGAGAAGACTGAAATGGGTCCCGTAATTTCTAAGGAGCACTTGGAAAAAGTGGAATCCTATGTGGAAATTGCCAAGAAGGAGGGAGCGAAGCTTGTCTTAGGTGGAGAGAGGCCTAGGGAAGAAGGCCTCAAAAAGGGTTATTTTTTCATGCCTACTCTTTTTGTTGATTGCACCAATGATATGAGGATTGTTCAAGAGGAGGTCTTTGGCCCAATTATTACAGTAGAAAAATTTGAAACTGAAGAGGAAGTTATTCAAAGGGCGAATGATACGGTTTATGGGCTTTCTGCAGGCTTTTGGACTGAAGATCCAGAGCGTATTAAACGCGTTTCAAGGGCACTTCGCTTTGGAACTGTATGGGTCAATGATTTTAACACTTATTTTACTGAAGCACCCTGGGGAGGGTATAAACAATCTGGTATCGGACGAGAGCTCGGTCAATTAGGTCTAGAAGAATACCAGGAAGTTAAGCATATTTTTCAAAACAACAAACCAGAACCTTTCAATTGGTTTGGAAAGTAGGAGGGGTAATGGCCATCAAGGATGTAAAGGAAATTTTGGAAAAGGCCCACAATGATGAAGACTTTCACAAGCTTTTGTTGGATAACCCAGATGAGGCACTCAAAAACTTTAATCTTACTGACAAAGAAAAGAGTAAATTTAAGGGAGTGACCAAGTCCCAATTGAAGGCCTATAAATCGAATTTGGAAAAGAGGTTTTCCATGGATGGCTCCTTTAGCAATAGTGATGATGAAGAGTGGTGGACTGAGTCTGTAACAGATTAAGAACTTACTTTTTTGCCTTGGACACTCAGGGTTGCACAAGAGGCCTTTGTCATAAAGTAATCATCAGAGGTTCCTCTTACCACCTTATCCCAAAGAGTATAACGTCCCGCTGAAAAGATCATCAGGTCGTATTCACTGGAAATATCGACTATATTTTTATTAACCTTTATGCCCTTTTCACATTTAATGGCGTGGACTTTAGAATCAATATTTCTTTTTTTAAGTTTTTGCTGAAGGGATGCTTTGGTTTCATTAATATGCTCTTGCTCTACGTGATACTCAAAAAACTGAAGAATATTAATATTTGCCTTGTGAACTTTGGCAAGATTGATGGCAACATTTAAGGAGGCTTCGTTCTCCTCATTTTCTCGTATGAGGATCATTATTTTTTTTATATACCGGACACCCGCTGAGTTGAAGGTTAAAAGGTGACAGTCTAGGTGATCCTTAAGCCAACCCAAAGGGTCGTGTATTGTAAAGCGCCCACGGTGACGTCCTCCCCATTCCATAAGAAGGTATTGGCAATGAGATTTGAGGCTTATTTTATAGAGTGCACCCAATAGATCATGAGTAATAATTGGATCAAATGAAATAGAGATACGAAGCTCTTCGGCCATCGCTTCGGCCCTACGATTGAGAGATTTGAGTGAGCCTGGACGTTCCTGATCCAGGTCGTGTATATCTGTTTGCTCCGGAACTTCCGTGAGGTGGGCCACTTCCAGGCTTTTGTCTTCTGATAGATAGCAGCCAAGCTCAATTAGCTGGTCTGGAGAGCGCTCCTTACCCAAAAGGGCCACCATGACTTGGGCGTTATCAAACTCTTCTTTTGTTGGGATTTCCGTTTTGTCTAAAAACTCTTTTCTTTTGGTCCTAAAACCTATGACTCCTCTTCGTGAAGTCCGTTTTCTTCCATAAAGAAAGTAAAGGAGAAGTCCAGGGAGCCCTATAGAAGCAAAGGCCACTAAAGGCAAAAGACCCATTCCTGTAAGAAGAAAAAGGCTACTGATAACTCCTAAAATTTGAACATAGGGATAAAATTGAGATCGATATGTGGGTTTAAACCATTGGACCCTCATTTCTCGAAGGAGAAAAACCGCCAAGCTTTCCATCATGTAAATCATAATCATAAAGGCCGATGCTAATTTTGCAATTTTTGTTAAGTCTAACAAGATAAGGCAAAGGCCCACAACAAGACCTGAAAGAAGGATACCCCACAGAGGAGTTAAAAACTTGGGGTGAATTTGGCCCAAAACTTTAGGGAGAAGTCTGTCCCTACCCATAGCAAAGGGAAAACGAGAAGCTGCCAGGAGGCCTGAATTTGCCATGGAGGTCATGGTTAAAAAGGCCACGATAGAAACGGCCGTGGCCAAAAAGGGTCCACTAACGTTTCTAGAAAATGTATAAAGTGGTTTGAAGTTTCCATAGAGTTGCTCGAGCGGGACTGTCATCGTCATGACAAAAGTGACAAAGCAATAGACGCAAATAACGATGAAAAGTGAAATAAATATACCTCTAGGAAGGTTTTTTTCTGGTGACTTAACTTCCTCAGCAATGGCCGCCACTTTTGTCAGTCCAGCGTATGAAACAAAGACCATTGCGGTGGCCCCCACGAGGTCTCCTGAGGGGGCGAAGAATGGCCCAGGAGAAGAATTGGGTTCTAGGGTTATAAGAGCTCCTAGGGATAGGCCTGTAAGAGTTAAAATACTTAAAGAAACGATAAAAACAATAACTCCACCAACTTTTCCAGTACCTAAAATGTTAAGTCCCGTAAGAAGGCATAGAAGGCCGATAGCTGTAGGTAATAGCGGCCAAGAGGCAAAGACTGAGAGGTAGGCCCCAATACCGGCCAAAGCAAAAGCACATTTGAGGAGAAGGCTTAGCCAAAGACCGAGCCCGGCAACTGTACCGGCCAATGGTCCAAATGTTCTCTCTAGATAAACATAGGTTCCTCCAGAGTTAGGCATCGCTGTGGCCAATTCAGATTTACTAACAGCTGCTGGAAGTACACAAAGACCTGCTAGAAGATAGGCAAGCCAAGCTTTGTCACCTACCATTTGTATAACTAGACCTGGTAGAACAAAGATACCACTCCCAAGCATAGAACCAAGGCTTATGGCAATGACAGTTTTGAGTCCTAATCGAGCGTTTAAAGTTCCCACGGTTTTAAGTTTTTCCTTTTTTATAGTTTATTGGTTTCTTTTCGAAAATAAGATTTAAATAATAAAAAAACATTGTTTTATAAAGCCTAATTGAGAAAAAATTGCCTATTGATAAAAAGGGTTAAGTTTTATTTCTGGCCATGGATGAGAATATTAATTTCTCACCTTAAAATTTGTGATCTAATAAGAACTTACGATTTATATGATGAAGGGGACAAAAAGGCATGTTGAAACAAATATTAAATTTGATAAGAATCCTCCCCTTCTTTTTTTTAATAGGCAACGCTGTAAGTGATGATTCGTGGAGACTGATTAAGGAGGAAGAAGGAGTTAAAGTTTTTGAGAATAAAAAAGTTAAGTCGGGGTGGACTTCTTTTCTCGCTGTTGGTTTTTTTAAAAAACGATTGAAAGAAATCGTGGAGGTTCTTCTTGATTTTGATAATAAGCATTTCTGGGCCCCAAGAAATGAGTTTGCAAAAGTTTTTAAAAAATTAAAAAATGGAAACTACCTTGTTTTAGAGCATTATAAAGCTCCTTGGCCAATCGATGATAGAGAGTTTTTATTCGAAGGTTTTGTTAAAAAGAAAAGTGATAAGGAAATCCTTATTAAGGCATGGTCCAATACGACATACCCCTATAAAAATGAAGACGCTGTCATCGCCTTTGCAAAGCATGTTGATATTATTGTAGAAGAGTTGGCCGAAAAAATGTGTAAAGTCACCTTTAGTGTCTCAGGTAACCTTGGTGGTTGGCTTCCAAATTGGATAAAAAGTTTTGTTCGTACAAAATGGCCAATACAGTTTTTTGAAGGTCTAAGAAAAGAGCTTCAAATAGAGAGAAAAAGAGATTCTATGGTATTTAGAGAGTTGCCTTTTTCCTTGTGATAAGGATCCCTTCTCCTTGATCGTTCCCTCAAAGCATGTTACTAAAAGTGTCAATCAACTTGTAATTCAAGCCGACCCGTTAAGGTCGAAAAAAGGATATTGTTATGGCGCTAAGATCTCAAATCATTGGAACGGGTAGTTATCTCCCTTCTAGAGTTGTCATGAATAAAGACCTTGAAGAGGTACTTGATACAAGTGATGAATGGATTCAGCAACGTACTGGTATTCTAAAGAGATATTGGGCCGCTCAAGATGAGTCAACCTCTGACTTGGCCCTTAAAGCTTCTGAGAAGGCCTTAGAGAGTGCTGGAGTTGATAAAAAGGAAATAGATCTTCTTTTACTAGCGACAGTGACACCTGACCATGAATTCCCTGGCTCAGCTTGCTTTTTGCAAGCAAAAATGGATATCCCGGGGATTCCCGCTATTGATGTCAGGCAGCAGTGTGGAGGATTCATTTACGCTCTTTCCATGGCCGATCAATATATTAGAACAGGGACTTATAAGAATGTATTAGTTGTTTGCTCAGAGCTCCATTCAAGATGTCTTGACTTAACTCCCCGAGGCAGAAACCTTTCAGTTATTTTTGGTGATGGTGCCGGGGCCATTGTTTTAAGGGCAGCAGATATAACAGACCCAGAAAATCAACCCCATGTTATTTCGACGAAAATACACTCTGATGGAAGCCAGGCCAAAGAACTATGGTGCCCAGGTCCTGGGACAGCTCTTAAAAGAAAAGAAAGAGTAACGATGGAAATGCTTGAAGAAGGAGTTCAATATCCTCAGATGAATGGGAGGGCCGTTTTTTCTAGAGCGGTAAGAACTATGTCCGAATCCCTTCTTGAGTCTTTGACCAGTAATGGAAAAGAATTAAAAGATCTTAACCTAGCTTTTTTTCATCAGGCCAATAAAAGAATAAGTGAGGCCATAGGTAAAACGATGAGCTTATCAGATGACTTAATTCACAGTACTGTTGAGGATATTGGGAATACAACATCGGCCACAATTCCTATAGGGTTAGACGATGCTGTTAGAAAAGGTAAGTTAAAAAAAGGAATGTTGATTTCTAATGTGGCTTTTGGCAGCGGTTTTACTTGGGGTCATGCTTTAATTCGATGGTGATGTTAGAGAGTGGCTTAGCAAAAAGGACCTCTTGATTTATAGCGTTTTTTTCAATACAATAGAATTAATCGCTTCTCTGACCTATCTGTTTTTAGGTTTAAATGGGTAACCGTAAAATAATAGTGTCTTATTTTTTTCTCTCATAATATTTTCTACCCAAAAAAAAGGTGGCACGACGTGTACCAAGTATCGGATGTTGTAATCTCTCTGGCTTTTGGAATCGGAAAAATTGTAGAAATAACTGAATTGCAGTCGAATTCGGGGCTTTTTTATTTAATAGAAGGTATTGAAGAAAAGTTTAAGACTTTTGTCCCTGTAAATTCTGGCAACAAGTTTAGAAAAATAAGCTCTCTGGACAAGATTAGTGCTCAAGTAGACCTCCTTAAAGGGACTGTCCAAATTAGGGAATACAAAAGTCGAAAAGAAAGAGTGCTTGATTTTAAAGAAAAAGCAGAGCCTAAAAATATTGAAGAAATGATTAAGATCATTAAGGAACTCAATTCACTTAATGATAGGGGCTCCATAGAAAACGAGCTTTTTGTTAAGCTTAAAAAAAATATGGCCAAGGAATTCTCTTATGTTAGCGAGATGAAAGAAAGAGATGCTTTGGAAATCATACAAAAAGAGTTGGACGTTAATTAACCAACTTCCTTAGTTTTTTCCGGAAATAAAAAAAACTATCCTCAAATAAGGATTGAAGTTTAGCGCATTTAAACCGAAAAGTGATGAGTTAGGAAAGTCATTTTTTGAGGAAGTAAATTGCTAAACAGGGTCCCGCATCTTTTTTTTATTTTCTGTGCTTTATCTTATGGCCTGGACCTTCTCGCTTTGGAGACCAAAGGAGCGACTGACCTTTCTCTATGGAACCCTGATAAAGTCAAAGAAATATCACTAAAAGGAAACTGGGGGTTTTATTGGAAAAAGCTCCTTGACCCCATAAAAATACAAAAAGGAGAAATTCCAAAAGGAGAGTGGCGTTCTTCCAAAGGTGTTTGGTCGGGAAAAAGAGGAAGTACAGGGTACGCTTCTTATCTTATGAAAGTAGAGGGACTAAGGCCTGGAAAGTATGTTTTGGGAAAAACATACATATATAACTCATTTAAAATTTTTGTTATAAGTCCTCAAAAAATTCAAAAGGTTTTTGATATTGGTGATGTTTCCAAGAAAAAAATGGAAGACGCCCCTTTCATGGACAATTTGGCAGGAAGTTTTAGTGTTGGTGAAAATCCATTTTATATTCTTGTCCAGGTTTCTAATTATAGTTTTAGAAATGGAGGGATATACGGCCTTTTAAAGCTCACTGCTAAAAATCAGCACGACGAGGATCGTGTTAGCTCTATGGCCCTCGATTCTTTTGTTATCGGGAGCCTTATCATTGTGGCAATTTATCATTATTTTATTTTCTTTTTGAGGCCACAAGATAAACTCAGTTTATGGTTTGCTTCAGCGGTTTTCTTTTTGGCCTTAAGGGCCTATTTTGGATCTGGGTACATTCATTGGGCATTTACTGACAACAGCTTCTTTGGATTAAATATAAAGAGTCGCCTTTATTATTTAACATTTTACCCATCTGCTTTGTTCTTTAGCACATTTTTAAACCATGTTTTGGAGGAGAACCTTAATAAAAAATTCATGAAAGTGGTTGAGATTCACTTTTATATCTTAACTTTTTTGACACTTTTTTTTAGTGTCGAATATTATGCTAATCAATATATTCTTTATTCTTTTTACTTACTCTTGTTTTTTGGGGTGCTTTATATTCTTTCAACTTTTTGTGTATTAATCTTTAAAAAACAATATCATTTTGTTCCGAGTTTTATACCAACTTTTGTTCTGTGTTCAGGTGCGCTTCATGATATTGTGATCAATTTTTATGTAGATAATCCAATGTATATTACTTCTTATATGATAGTAATTTTTATTATTCTTCAGAGTTACAATATCGCAAAGAAAAATTCAATAGCTCACAATACTGCTGAAAAATTAAGTAAGGACTTGGAAAAAGAAGTTAAAATTCAAACAAAAGAAGCCGTTGACGCAAAAGAAAAGGCAGAGTTTTCAGAGAAAAAAGTTTCAGACCTTATAAACAATATGAGGCAATCAGTTTTTATTATTGGTAACGATGGACAAATTATTGATCCCATCTCCACTTTTTCTCAAGAAATATTTGGTGAAAACATTCAAGGTAAAGATATCTATGAAACCCTTTATAAAAACTTAGATACAAAGAGTGAAATGTATTCAAAAATTTTAACTTGTTTAGCTCATATTTTTGATGCAGATGATTTGCAGTGGCTTATGATGCATGATTTACTTCCTCAAAGAGTTCTTTACAGGAAAGATGATGAAAGTAGTGAAAAGATATTGAGGGTCGTTTACACTCCTCTCTATAACGTTGAAGACAAGCTTGAAAGACTTATGTTGGTCATTGAAGATATTACTGAAGTAGAGAATTTAGAAAAGCAAATGTTAAAAGAAAGGGAAGAGGGGTCAAAAAAATCTCATGTTATTCAGGAGCTTGTTGCTAACAAAAAAGAGGACTTGAATTTATTTTTTTCAGACACCATAAAAGCATTTAAGAGATCGTTGGCCATCTGGAAAAATATCCGGGTTCTTATTTTAGAGAAAAGGCCTCTCATCGGTCTCGATATTTTATTAAGAGACCTCCACACAATAAAGGGAAATTCTAGAATTTATGGTTTAACCCATATTTCAAAAGTCACTCATAGGGTAGAAACTGAATTTACAAGGATGAGAAAAATACCTTTTGATGAATGGACTCAAGATTATTTATCTCAATTTACCCAAGAGCTTTACGATTTACAGGGGCAAATAAATGAATATCTTTGGCTTGCGGAAGAAATCCTAGGCGTGGAAAGTGAAGAAGATAAAAAAATTAAAGAAGAGTATCATGAAGGATTAAAGGAACTTGAATATTGGTTAGGACATCTTCATCATCCTTTCTACACTAAAGTAAGTGATGAAAGTGACGACTTTGGACTTTTAGAAAAAGTAGAAACTTTGGAACCAGAGTACTGCGAACAGATATTTTCATCAATTAAGAGATCTTTTCACGGTGTTAAAGGTATCGCTCGTACCACGGGAAACAAGGAACTATCAAATATTATTCACCTTGCAGAGTCTATGATTTTTAAGATGGAAGAAAGAACAGCTAGTCCAGAAGAGATAAAGGAAGATTTGTTTCCCGCATTGGAAACAATGAGAAGAGAGTCTAGTCTTATTTTTTATAATTCATCTCTTTTTGATTCATTGAACATTACTGTCGATTTATGGAGTGATATATTTTTGGAATATTTTAATGTCCTTCATTTATGGAAAAATAAAAGCAATTTAGATACTGCTCAATTTAATAGGAGCATGTACCTTTTATATGGGAAAACGTCAGGTGATCAACTCTATTATATTCCAGTTGTTATAAGAACACTCTATGACTTCTTAGAAGTTAATTTGAAAGACTCTGAAGATAAAATAGAGTTTTGTTTAAAAAAGATTTGGGAGTTTTTAGTTACAATAATTATGTTGGATACTAACTATAAGGTCGATCCTTCATTTAGAAAAGTACTTATTGAAAATTTAAATAATTTGAATCATGAAAGTGATGAACAGATAGATGACTTAATTCAAATATCGAAAGGCTTTAATTTAAAAAGTGAGACCGGAGAATCCTTAATTTTATTATCTACGTTGAAAAAAATACTTTCGGCCGGTAATTCTATAGATGAATTCGTAGGTATGATTTCGTATTTTAATTTAGGAAATGAAGATAATTATTATAATTTAGTTCCATCACAAGATCTTTCTTTTAAATTCAACGATATTTATATTATCCTTAAACAGGTTCTTAAGGATGGTAAAAATGACTTTAGTTTACTTGATGAATTAAGCTCAAATAGTGAAAACGATAATGAATTAGAACTTGTCAATTTTATAAAATCTTTCCTTTCTCATGAAAATCCCATTTGGTTTCAATACCTTTTGAAAATTGACCTGATTCGTTTATTAAAAAATTACGGATCTGTAGACGAAATGACAGAGCAAGAAACCCGACCTGAGACTTATGACGTCCTTTCTGAAAATTTCTACAGAGCAAAGAGTTCAATTGCAGATTTAATAGAAAAAGAGGAGAACAAAAAATATTTGGATTTTTACTTTCATGGCCTTCTTGAGATACCTTTAAAATACTCATTTCGAAATATAAAGACAATGGTTAATGATATAGGAAAATCTTTAGGTAAAAAGATAGTTCTTAATTTAAGAGGAGATCAGTGTTCTATGGATAAAGAATCTTTATCCCTTCTCAAGGACGCGGTGATACATTTAGTCAGGAATGCTATTGATCATGGAATTGAGTTTCCAACAGAAAGAATAAAAAATGGAAAGTCAGATGTGGGGGAAATAGTAATACATTGTAGAGATGAAGGCCTTGATAAAATAAAAATAGAAATAAAGGATAATGGGCAAGGTATAAATGAGGACATAATATGTAAAAAAGCCGTTGAGAAAGGACTATTGAAGAAAGAAGAAGTTCTGAAACTTAGTGATGAAGAAAGAATAAAAATCATTTTTAGACCAGGCTTTTCCACTAAAGAAGAAGTTACGGAAATATCTGGGAGAGGCATTGGGATGGATGTTGTTAAAATGAATTTAGAGAAAATTGGTGGTGATATTAAAATTAAAAATAAACAAGGAAAAGGAACTCAGTTCGATATTTCTTTAAACAAAAAAATTAGAATATAAATGGAATAAATATTTTTGTTTTATCTTTGTATTTTTTAAAATCATCTCCAAAAAAATTGGCCAAGATCTTTTCTTCAAGAGGGATTCTTTTTCTATAGATAATAAAGCATACAAGTAAGTTTAAAAATAAGCCTAAAAGAGTAGATAGGAAAAGGTACATCCCTAAAGAAAGGCATATATAACCTAGATACCCCGGATGCCTTATAAATCGATAGGCGCCCGTTATAATAAGTTTATGGTTTTTTTTCAGTCCGACTTCAAATGTAAAAAAAGGACCTAATGTTTTGATTGAATAAATTCTAATTGTGAAACCTATGAGGAATAAAAAAAATCCACAAAGTAAAATATAGGGGTTAAGAGGTAATTGCATAAAATTAATAATCTTTTTTAGAATATGATTATCATTCCACGTGTTTAGGGACAGAGAAATTATTCTCCAGGAAAAACAAAGGTTAATGAGTAAAATGAACCATGAAGAAAAAAGAAGTAAGTTTCTGCTAAAAAAAGGATCATGAGAGGTATCACCTTCCATTATATTCAGCTTATTCTTCTCTGAAATGAGAATATAATGATGAAGGATAACAAAGGTTATTGAAATAGGAATAATAAAGTAGGGAGATTCCAATTTATGTCCCTTTTAAAAAAATTATATTTTAAATCGGTAAAGGAGAAAATAAATTAATGAAAATTTGAATATGGGGTTAGTTGAGTTGTAAAATACAAGCTTCTATTTTTTTGGGAGACTTTGAATTTAAGAAAATTTCGGACAGTTTCCAATGATGGTGTTCATTTGGAGAAGAAAGAATTTTATTTAATGGGTCATTATTCCATTCCTCAGGATAGTCTAGTCTGGTTTGCATAAGGGGGTGCTCTTTCGATTGCATTTCGAACTTTTCTTTGGAAAGTGGGTGGTACTTGGATAAAAAAGAAAAGTGCCAGGCCAAAATAGGTGTGGCCCTTTTTATTCCAAAGTCATCGTGACCAAAATAATCTTTCATAGACTCCGCAAATTGAGAATAGACCTCAATTTTTTCTTGGGTAGAAAGCTCCCAAGATTTTTTTTCTTTAATCTCTTTAAAAATCCAAGGTTTTATGAGAGCTCCTCTTCCTATCATGAGGGAAGCACACAGGCTTTTTTCTTTTTTTTGTTCTGCCTCATAAAAAGTAAGGATATCGCCATTTCCAATGACTGGAATATTGATTTCTTGAACTATTCTAGCAACGAGATCCCAATCAGCTTTTTTTGAATATCTTTGAGAACGTGTCCTTCCATGAAGCGTTATAGCTGAGGCCCCAGCTGACTCAAGTTCTTTTGCGACTTCAATTGCATTGATATTTTTTTCATCCCATCCTGATCGAATTTTTACGGTGATTGGAATGGAGGAATGTCTAACCATTCCTTCTACTAACTTTGCGAGTCGCTTAGGTTTCTGAAGAAGGTGGGACCCCATTTTTCTTTTTACCGTATCGTTAATAGGGCAGCCACAGTTGAGGTCAATAAAGTCGGCTCCCTCATCTATTGCCATTTGGCAAGCCTCAATGGCCACGCCAAGGTTTTCAGCGGCCAATTGAACACCAAAGACACCACTTTTAGAGGTTCTTCTTAAAAGGACCTTTTCTTTTCTATCACCTTGAAAAAGCTTATAGGCATAGGCCATTTCAGAGATGGTTATATCGGCTCCAAAATGTTCACATAATCTTCGAAAGGGGAGATTCCCGCCTTTAGTTAAGGGGGCCAAAATGAGCTTGTTTTTCCAGTCAATATTTTTCATCTTATTTTAAAAAGGGCGTTTTATATTGTTTATAAATTTCGCCTCTTTTTCCTTTTATAAGGGTAGTAATTTTCTTACCCCAATCAATTTTTAGAAGGCCATAATTGGGTTTTAGAACTGGTCTAAAGAGCCTATTTTTATTCGGAGGTGTTTTGAGTGTCGTTTCTGTGAGTCCGCTTGAAGTGACTTCGACAAGAGGATAGCCGTCTTTAAGTTTTATTTCTGCGATCTCCCCTCTATGGACATCCCCACTTAGAATGATTGTTTTAGTATCCCGGTGCTTTTTAATAAGCTTCAGGAGTCTATTTCTTTCTGATGGAAAGTTGGCCCAGGCTTCCCAGCCGGTATAATCGGCGAGGACTTGAATACTTGTTACTAAAATTCTCAGGTCCGCCTTTTTTTGGAACTCGTTATTAAGCCAGCTCCATTGTTGACGTCCGAGTATCCTTGAGTTCGGGTCTTTATTTGGTCTATATGGGCCCATTCCTTTGAGGGTTCTTTTTAGTTTCGTGAAGGCCTTTTTTTCTTCAAGAAGTCCAGTTCTAGACCATCTTGTATCTAGGATGATGATATGGAGCCTTCTTCCTGGAGGGCCTACAATATAAGAAGTATGAATGCCTTCAGCTTGCTTTCTACGGGCACTATTTAATGGATCAAAAAAATCAAGGAAGAGGTTTTTAGAGTCGAATTTTTTTGGATACTCCTTTCCAGCATCATTTTTTCCGTAATCATGATCATCCCAGGTGGCCATAATGGGAATGTTTTTTTTAAATATTTTGAAGTGAGGGTTGTTCCAGAGCTTTTTATATTTGGTTTTCATAACCTCCATGTCTTCAGTATCTGCATAGATATTATCTCCAAGGAAAATGAAAAGGTCGGGATTATCTTTCCTGATTTGTTTCCATATTTTTTGCTTTTTATGCTCTTTGATACAGCTTCCAAAGGCCAGTTTTGTAACGATTTTCTGATTGGAAAGGGGAATTGTTGAGGCATAGGTTTTTTGAAAAAGGAGTATAATTACTATAGGTAAAAGTCTCATTTTTTCTCCCAAAAAAGTAACCCTAGCAAAATGTGAACCGATAAGAAAAGAAATTAAAGGAGGTTCTTATGACCAGGTGCGTTTCAATTTTCGCTTTGATGTTTTTACCACTATTTTCAGCATTTTCCCAGACAGACTACAGTGTTTATACAGAAAAAGACTGGGCAAAAAGAAAAAAAATAATGAAGCTTCTTGCCTCGCCCCTCAAAGCAGCACTTATTGTTTACCGCTGGGGAGACCTTGATGAATGGGATGAGTTAGGTGGAAAAAAGAATCTTCCTAATAAATTAACTCAGGCCTACTGGGAAAAGAAAATGCTTAATGAACCTCCCGGAGTTAGTGGTATGAATTATGCCGGCCGAGGAATTTATAGCTCTTCAAATATTTATGACTCAAGTTTTTATGCTAATAGAAATAAAGGTGAAGTACCTGAACTTTTCAAATTAAAAATAAAAAAAGGGTCACAATTTATAAACCTTGCAGATGAAAGAACTCAAAGAATAATGAAGAAAAATAAAATAACTAATCAAGATGTATATTTTTTAGACCCACCAGCTGTTGTTCGTTATAGAAAGGAACTTCATTGGTACCTCATCAAGATTAAGCAAGGTGTAACTTTTGAAAAGCTATCTATTGATGACTTTGGAGGAAAGAGTCTTAAAGCTAGAATTAATTTAAGAAGAAAACTTTTTAGTGATGCATCAAGAGACATTTTTGATCGTTATGAGAAAAAATTTGTAAAAAGCTCTAAATTTCATGCCAAAAATCATAAAGATTCAAAAAGGCCATGGTGGAAACCTTCTAAGGGTTTAATAGGTAAATTAAATCAGGGTGATGTGCAAACGAACCTGAAAGAGTTCCTAAGAATGATCTCGACTACTTATGGCAGTGGGCAGTCTAAAAAAGTTAAGAAAGGAAAAGAACACAGCAAGAAAATGAAAGAGTTTTATGAAAAAGTAAGTAACAGGTATAAATTAAGAAATAAGATTAAATAGACTTAGAGGGGGGGCTTCTTTACAGGGGCCCCCTTATATCGCCTTATCCATACAAATCTTAATTGTTCTCTTTCCCTTTTTTGACTGAATGTAGTTTGTTATGGCCGGTGCAATAACCCTTTTCGCAAACTGTCTTTCATTTTCTTTCATAGGGTTAAACTTTGTAGGAATAATTTTTCTCGACTCAATATCGTTGGTGATACATTTACAGTAACTTTGAGAAATGACATCGATCTTTTTTTCTTGTTTTTGAGTAGGAGTTCTTCTTTGTTTAATAGAGCTTCTAAATTCCTCTTCGCATGATTTCTTAAAGTTATCTTTAAAATTTTTCGGCCAAGAGGCACTCGCACTTTCCGCAACATCACTTTCCGCTCTTTGGTAGCGAATGAGCATTTTTACACCAATGAGAAGAGAAAAACAAAGCAGAAGGCCCAGTATCTTTTGAAACATGTAAAGCTCCTTTCTCTAATCTATTAGATCGGAAAAAGGAAAAAGGACTTTAGTAAACTAAATTAATATCTTTTAGTCGTTCCATAAGAAAAGAGTGAGAAGTTATCGGTGGATATTTCGCACCTTTCCCAAGACAAGAAGGAATACACTTAAGTACCGCCTCAGGCGCTGGATGAACAAAATATGGCATAGAGTATCTGGCCTTATTCTCATTACTTGGGTTGATAACCCTGTGAATAGAAGAAGGTATAATTTCATTAGTAATTCTAGAAAGCATATCACCAACGTGTACTTCAATTTCTGATGTAAAACTGCTTACAGGAACCCAGTTTTTACCTTTTCTGTCTAATATTTCAAGACCTGAATCAGTTGGCCCAACCATTAGAGTTATAAGGTTAATATCTCCATGAGCAGCTGCACGCAAAGCTCCCTTGGTTTCTCCACCACTTAGTTTTGGGTAGTGAATTCCTCTTAAAATAGAGTTACCTTCGAAAACCATATCAGTTAGAAAGTTTTTTGGAGCATCGAGGGCAACCTCAATTGCGGCCAAAAGATCTCTACTTACTTCGTCTAGCAAAGAGTAAATATCATTAAGGTCTTCTTTGAAATTTTGTATTTCTTTTGGCCAAATATTACCAAAATAAGTTTTTGTCTTTATGTAGTGATGACCCTCATCAAGCTCTCTACCGACATGCCAGAACTCTTTAAGGTCAGCTATATTATTTCCCTTGGCCTTTTCTTTTCCAAAGGGAGTATAGCCTCTTTGGCCAGAAAATTCTTTGTTGCAGTATTTTAATTTATTTTCATCAGTGAGAGAAAAGAACTCTTCAATTCTTTTGTAAGCATTATCTATTTTTTCAGTTTGAACTCCATGGTCTGTTAAAAGGACCGATCCAAACTCTTTAAGTCCATAAAAAAGCTGGTCAATGAATAGCTTTTTTTCTTCTGGTGTTCCGGTTTTGTAACTCAATAAACTTACTTTAGGCGGGTGACGAAGAATTTCGATACTCATTTTGCTCTCCAAACCAATTTTATAATGGCTTATCTATAGCAGAGTTTTGCGTTACAAAAATGATTAAAGTCAAAATGGGGGGGCAAAATGTAAAAATTATATTCCGGGCCCCTAAAGACGATTCCGATCAAATAAAAATTGTTTTAAATATTAATTTGTTGACGAAGAGTGTCTGACCGAACTAATTTGGCCCTTTGAAAATTTTAACGTATTAGTGGAGAAGAGATGTTTAAGAAAAAAAGTATTCTGTTTGTTCTTGTTTGCGCCTTTTTGGCCTTCCAAGGTGTTAACGCTAAAGACAACTCACAAGACGGATCATGCCAAGGGCACCCATCTTGTGAACAAGGTGATAAATAGGCCTTCTAAAATTTAAGTCCCCTAAGATGTTCTTAAGGGACTTAGATATCTTCTTAATCTTCTAAAAACTTTAAATGCTCACAATGATAAACGGTTTTTTCTGCTGGATTTCTCCAGTTGTCTTGAATATATTCGTAAGACTGAGGGCCTCTTTTTAGAGGGCCGTGTGCCATGTGGATAACAAAGGCTCTTGCACCATTTCTTGTTGGTAATGTTTGGGCAAGGATGTCATGGTTAAAAAAGATTCTTTGTTCTTCAACTAGATATTGAGGTGGGTGGATAAGAGTAAAGTTTTGGTCTATGTGTTCAAAATAAACTTCAACTCTTTCGTTAAGAGGGTGCCTGAAGTTATCTACGAAAGTTTTCGAATTTATTTGAACAAAACATTTTCCGCCATCATCTAACGTACCTTGGTAGGTCCCAATTTGAACACCGGCAAAAGTTGATAAAGAAAAAATTAGCGTTATCGCTGAAAGAAGTTTTTTCATTGAGTCTCCATTAGTTATTGAAAGAAATTTTAATGAAGGAATGGTAAAAATTTTTAAAGAAAAGTTCAATAAAAATTATAAAAAATTTTTAGAGCCCACGGGCATTTTTCCAGATGTTCTCAATTTCGGTACAGTTAGTTTTTTCTATTTTAAATTGACTGGCCTTTTCGACACCTTCTTTTTGAATGATAAGTTGGAAAAGCTTGAGTTCAAGTATTGATATAAAGTCGTTTGCAGAGGAAAAGTGTCTTGGGTTGAGGCCTGTTTCTGGAATGAGTTCAAGAATGTCCATCGGTTTCCTTTTGTTGGGTCGAGAAATTTTAATTCTGTTTTTCTGTTCTTGGAAATGCTCAGAGCGAAAGAAATAGTTGGCCCTCTGCTTAGCATTTTGATTAAAATTATAGAGGTATTTTGATTTCAATTAAGGAGAATTGAATGTTTAAAAATGTATGGTTGCTAGTTTTCTTTTTCTCATTAAGGCTTTATGCGGCCGAATTAACAATTCTGCACACTAATGATCATCATGGGCATTACATTCAGGATCCTAAACAGAAAGTTTTTGGAATGGCGGCAAGGAAAACTTTTGTCGATCAGTTAAGGAAAAAAACAAAAGAAAAAGGTGGTCATGTACTTGTTCTTTCTGGAGGAGATATTAACACGGGGACTCCAGAATCTGATTTTTTTGATGCAGAGCCTGATTTTAAGGCCATGAATATGATCGGATATGACGCTATGGCTTTAGGAAATCACGAATTTGATAATCCATTTAAAGTTATTCTTAAGCAGCAAAGTTGGGCCAAATTTTCTTTTCTTGCTGCAAATATTTATTTGGCCAAAGGTAAAGATAAATTTGAACGAGCTCATCATAAAGAAAGTGACAGGCCTTTTTCTCCTTACATCGTAAAAAAAATAGGGGATAAAAAAGTTCTTTTGGTTGGGTTCACTACAGAAGAGACAGCAAAGTTCACAAAAGTTAAAGAAGTTATTTTTAGGCCGGCCGTAGAAGAAGCAAAGGAGCTTCTTCCCAAATTAGTCAAAAAAATAAAACCAGATCTTGTGGTTGTTTTAAGTCACCTTGGTTATTTTGTTAAAGGGAACCACCGTGGCTTTCCTGCTGACTACTCTTTGGCAAAGGCCTTGGGAGGAAAAAATGTCGATATTATTATTGGAGGCCATACCCAAAAGGCCCTTGTTTCTCCTCATATTGTGAACGGTGTGGCCATTGTTCAGGCCGGAGAATGGGGAAAATACTTGGGAAAAATGGAAATCGATGTTCAGGGGAACAGAAAGTATAAAATAAAAAATTATGAACTTTTGGGAGTTAATTATGATCCTTCTGCTTCTGACTTTGCAAGACCAGAAGATATTGCGGCCAAGGGACAAGTTAAAAGGGTTAATGTTAAAGAAGACTCAAAAGTCGTCTCTTATCTAAAAAGCTTTTACAAAAGGTATCCTCAAAAATTGGATGAAAAATTTGCCAATCTGGATTCAGAATTTTTTGGAAGAGGAAAAGGAAGAGGAAAGGAAACAAATCTTGGCCGACTTATTTCACACTCTTTTTGTTACATAACTCATGGAGATGTTTGTTTTTTTAATAATGGTGGTCTTCGCATTAGTCTCAGTAAAGGAGCTATTACGAGAAGAGATATTTTGGCGCTCATGCCTTTCAAAAATGAAGTTTGTCATCTAAAACTCAAAACAAAAGAACTTGTTAACTATATGGAAAAAATTTATAAGGCCACCAAAAAGAGATCAACTCATTACTATGGAGTGAGATTTAAAGTGGCCAGGGAAAAAATAATAGAACTTTC
This sequence comes from Bacteriovoracales bacterium, assembly GCA_028346125.1. Classification (GTDB taxonomy): domain Bacteria; phylum Bdellovibrionota; class Bacteriovoracia; order Bacteriovoracales; family Bacteriovoracaceae; genus UBA7317. Next base: position 51,624 of record JAOMEV010000011.1, read on the forward strand.
TGTTAATATTGAACCCAATATGCATTCTTTAGAGCCAAACAAATATTTACGACCTGTCTATAGCAAAGGTCAAGTTATAATTGATAAGGTTTTCGATGTTGCTTCTACCTGCTTTTTGACAAAAGGGCGGGATGGTTACCCTAATATGCAAAAATTGAAGACTCATCAAAAATACCACCTTAACGAAGGAATTGATTATACCGATGCTCTTGTTTTTATAGATTTTCTAAAGCAAAAGAAAAATATTGAGGGCAGGGAGTATTCAAAAAATACAGTTATGAAAATAGATTAAAAGTATTTGGGGGGTCAAAAAAATTTGATCCCCTAAAAATATTATTTTATAAAAAAAAATGTCTATTTAAAAAATTCGCTTTCATTCAACATAAATCTTGTTCAAACTCTAAAACATGTATAATGCTAAACGTATATAAACTAAAGAGAGGCTATTCATGAAAAGTTGTTTAGTTTTTACTTTTGCAATTTTCAGTTTATTTATACATGCAGAAGACTGGATGCCTGATGGAATGATTGTAGATAAATCAGGTAATGTGATTCATGTGGTAGAAATGCCAAATGATTTTAGAGGTCCTAAAAAAACTTTAACAACTCTTGCTTATATTGCAGAAATTGAAAAGGGGCAAACAATTGTTAACCTGTCAAAAGGTTCGGCCTTTAAAGTAGATGCTGAGTATGACGAAAATGCACCTCCGCCAAATGATGGTTCGGGCTTTTTGGTGACAAAATATTTTAAAGTTGCAGATACGACTCTACCAAAGGATTTTGTCGAAGGAAGAGGATTTTTCACCGCTGGTACAGATCTTTTTCCTCTCACAGCAGGACCCCAATTGGGTGTTATGATTGAAGTGGGTGGAGGAATGGTTGGTGAGCTTTTCGCTAAAAAACATGCAGACATCGAGAAACTGCCTAACTTTATTGTTGTTCCTTATAACCTCAAAACACTTAAAAAATATAAAATAGGAGACTCCTTAACTTACTCTGTTAAAGGTGGCCTAGGGTTTATGGTTGGGGTCGGTGCTGCTGCAAAAATTTGGAAGGTCGGAGCGGAGACCTCCATTAATGTTGGATTTATCGGCGAGGGAAATTGGATTTGTAATGTTAAAAAGACAGGTCATAAGACCGTTCAAGCAAGATATGTTAAGCAGAAATTAAAAAAGTTGATCGCTTACGGCAGGGCAGGAGCTATCATTATTAAGGCCCAGGCAGAGATAAATAAGTATGATGGTGCTGGAGTTGGAACCTTCTTTGAATTTAACCTTGCTAACCCTTTGGGAATGAAGGCCTATAAAAAGTTTTTAATGGGCAATATTGTTCATGCTCAGCAATTGGCCGCAAAAGTTAAGGTTGTAAATGCCTTTAGATTGAACCAAAAAGGTGTCGGAAAATTTGCCAGAAAAATGATGGTAAATCCTGTTCGCCCTCTTATGACTTATAAATCAAAAATATCTGGACATGAAAAAAAGATAAAATTTGATATTCCTGTTCTTGTAGGTTTAAGGGCCAAAAGAGGAAGAAATATGGTTATAAGTGAAACTAAAATGGCCGGTTCTAACCTCACCGTAAAAACTCATTTGGGTGTTTATAAAGATGAAAGAGAGACTTTTGGTGTTTTGAAAAGAAGTAATTATAGATTGGCCATGTTTACAGGGACTTACCAACGCCTTTTTAAGCATACCCCAACAGGAGAATCTCTCTTTAGTAGTCGTTACTCTGGTAACTACAAATATCAATACCATTCAGAAAAGTTATTGGAAGGTGAATTGGAAGAAGAAATTATGAATATGGTGGAAAAAATTGGTTTTAAAGACAAACTCAAAGAGCTTAAAATTAGGCAAGCCGCTGTAGATGTTAGAAAGTATCTTCAATGGAGAGGAAAGGACGTCAAATTTAAAGGTAAGAAGATTGCTTTAGGTAAGAAAAGTAAGAAAAAGGTTTTAGGATCAACCAAAATTTCTGCAGATTTAATGATTGGGATGGAGGCGATTAAAGAGCTTATTGCTAAGGCCATCTATAGAGGAAAAAAATGGAAAAATCTTGCCGTCAAACACGTAGATATTTGGTTTGAAAACCCTAACAATAAAAGGTGGGAGCTTTGTCCGGTCATAAAGAAAGGAATGAAAAGTTCAATGGGTAGGGCCTTTTGTAAGATGAAAGTCGTTAGGAGTACCAAAAAGGGAATGGAGCTCGCTTACAAGTCTCTCATCAGAATGCAAGGAAATATAGCTAAGCATGATTACAAAAAATTTGCTAAAAACTTTGCAGATTTTGGAAACGGGTTTTCTGTGAATCAATTTACTTTTAATTCCGTTTTAGATTTGGTTGAAAAAGGTGATGTTCATCTTGTTATTCAATGGGAGGGGGAGAGAATCCCGAAAGGGGAGCTAGTCCTTATAAAGTCGAAACGTGTTAAATTTGATGGGCTTAATAGGAAAAAAAGGTAACAGCAGCTTTTTATAAGTGAGCTTTCCTAGGTCCTATTTGTAATAGGGCCTTTATTTTTAGTAGGTTTAAAATGACGTTAGTCAACTCATGGTTCGTGACAGCTTTTTTCCTATTCATAAGTATCTTTGTGGAGGCAAACGATTGGATGCCTAATGGGTTGATTGTAGATCCTGGCGGAAATATTCTTAGCAGGTTAGATTACCCTGGAAGTATAAAAAATTCCAAAAAAATGGATACGTTCGCTTTTTTAAGTGAGTTTAGTAGAGGTACTGAGATTATTAATCTTAGTAATAAAAAAGTTTTTAATGTAAGTAAAAATCACAAGGAAAATGAACCTCCTCCTAATGATGGATCTGGTTTTCTTGTTATTAAGAATTTTAGAATGGGATCTTGGAATCTTCCAGTATCAAAGAATTTTAATATTATTGAGGGAGGTAAGGATAAATCTTTCTTTCTTCAATATGGAGGAGGGCCTTTTATGGGAATGGTCTTTGAGATTGGTACCAGTCTAATAGGGACTATCCATGTTAAAAAATATGAACAGATTAAAAAATTACCCCCCTTAATCATTTTACCAACTTCATTAAAAAGACTAAGCAAGTATAGTGTAGGAGATAGTTTTTCTTATTACATCGACGGTGGAATTGGTGTATCGGCCGGTGCTGGAATTGGATACAATATTGCTCCTCTTATTGGAGTAGGGGTTTCGGCCGGAGTGAGTTATGTGCTTCAAGGAAAATGGCTTTGCCAAATTCAAAAAACGGGTCAGACGACAGTATCTGTAAGGTACACTAAGCGAAAGCTCAAAAAACTTCGCTTATTTATGGGGGGAAGTGTTGTTGAAGAAATTTTTGGAGTTGACCTTAAAAAAATTAAAGGAATTGGCAATGATATTTTTTTCGAATTTAATATTGCAGATCCTTTGGGTCTAGCGGCCTATAAAAAGTTTTTAATGGGAAATACTGCTTATTCTATGGATATGGCACATAAGTTAAAGGCATCAAAGTCCTTTGCACTTTCTGGCTTGGCAACAAGAAGGTGGGCCAATCGAATAATGACTACAGCAATAAGACCATTGGCATTTTCAGACTCTGTACTAAAAACGAAGGAGAAAGGGGCCAGGTTTTCCATTCCTTTAGCTGTTGCTGTAAAAGTTAGAAAAGTAAAAAACCTTGTGGTAACAAACTCAAGACAATTAACAGACAAAATGTTTATAAAAACGGTTCTTGGTGTTCATGCCATTGAAAAAGAGCTTTACGGATGGAGAAAAGCTGATCGTGACCAAACTTCTGTTTTTACTGGAAATTACCAGACAGTAAGTGAAAATGAGGCAGGCGGTGATGTCAAGTATACCAAAAGGTATTCAGGAAACTTCAAATACGAACATAGCTCCAAGAACCTTATGGAAGGGGACCTTGAAAGAGAACTATTTTACCTTATCGATGAAGTTGGACATAAAAAGGAGATTTTAGATTTAAAAATACCTCAAGTTCCTGTCAATATTAGAAAATATATTAACTTTAGAAATAAAAAAATACCTATAAGTCTAAAACCCAAAAGGAAAAGTTTGGGTTTTGTGAAAATTTCAGTGGACCTTATGTTGAGTAAGAGTTCTATTGATGAGCTTAAGTCAAAGGCCCTTTTTAAAGGACCTAAACCCTGGTTAAAGGCAGGCGAAAAAAGAGTTAAGGAATGGTTTTCTAGGCCTGAAAATAAAAGATGGGAGGTATGTGCGACGATGTTTACAGGAAAAAAAGTAAAGATCGGCCGAAAGCTTTGCCTTAAAAAAATGCTTAGGCGTACTCGTGAGGGCCTTAACCTTTCTTATAAGTCGCTAGTTTTGATGCAGAAGGCTTTGGCCCTTCATGATGAGAAAAAATTTGTTGTTCAATTTGCTCAGTTTGGTAAGGGGTTAATGAGCACTCAATTTTCTTTTTTGACTTTACTTAAAAGCATAAGTTACGGCGATATTCATATGGTTATGCAATACCAAGGAGAGAGGATACCTAGAGGAGAGCTTGTTCTGATCCAATCAAAGAAAAAAAAGTTTGATAAGCTTAAGGTGATCAAATAGCCCTTTAAAAGCTATATTTTATAGTGAGGTCCGCTCTGTCCCATTGATCAAAGTTTGAACCGAGTGTTGAAAGAGGTTTGGCAAAGTCTATTATTGAGAGATTCAAGTTTCCTTTCCAGTTATCATTTATAATGTAACTTGCGCCAAGAGAGAGCAGGGTGTTCTTTAGATGATCGTAAAATGTAAGGCCAGAAGTTAACGTGAGGTCTTCATTGAGAAAGCTTTTACTCCAGTTGAGAACAACAAGTTGTTGGAAGTCTTTTTGATAGAGGTTATCCTCTTTTTCAAGAGGTCCTGTGAAAGAATATTCGATGAGCCAGTTTCCCCATTGAGAATGGTTATAATCAAGACCTATCATTGCTGATAAAAAATCTTTTTTTTCTATATAGGGTATGTCAATGCCAAAAAAAGTCGTTTTCGCCTGAAGTGGTCTTTTCTGTTCGTAGGCCAATTCAGTTTTTAAAAGAAAGGACTTAAAGACCAAATTTGTCGTAACTCCTGTAAAAAAATAACGTTCGTGTTTTTCAATTGAATCACTTCCAGATGTTTCCAGAAGAAGGTCCCTGTTATGGAGAGACGCCATAAGGAGAGCTGTAGAACCCCATTCCCATTGTCTGTTTATTCTTAGTGCAACCTCGGGGTTTTGTTCGTTTTTAGAATACTCTTCTTGATTTTTTATCGATGCACCGAAACCTTTTAAGGGGCTATAGGGATGTTCCAAATGAGTTGATTTATTATAAAGGGGAAAAGGAATAGCGTAGAAGTTTATTTCAGTTTTTTCAAGGAAGATATCCCATTCAAAAAGAAGTTGTCCAATCCTTGCTTTTTCAATATCTGTAAAGAAAAGAAGAGAAAGGTCTTTGGGGGTAAGTACGTCTGTAACAACAAGAGCATCGGCCTTACCCCAGACAACAATTTTCTTCCCTATTTTAAAGGTATGTTTGCCAAAGGATTTTTGCCAGTAAAGTTCTCTGAGGGTCGTTTTTGGTGAGTAGGATTGACTAAGGCCCTGATCGTCGTTTTCAACTTTAAATGAATAGTTAAACTCACTGTCGAGGTCAATTCTTAAATTACCCCAGGGGTTTTGAAGACCCCCTTTTATTTTTATTGATGGGCCTAGATCCATCCAGCGCTTTACCTGACCGATTTGTCTCCCTGCTTTGAAAGAAATATTTCCATTATAGGAATAAGCTTTTTTTTCTTCCTGTAAAGAAGTCTCGGCTTCACCAAAGTCAAATTCTTCATCGGCATGGACATGGAAGAGACAAACAAAGAGCAAAAAGGTGGTTATTTTTATCATTTTTCTGATCTTACCTTTTGGAGGCCTTCTTCCAAAAAGGTTTCATCTTTAAGGGCCCTGAGGCTAACGAGACCTTCTGGGATTAAAGAGTTGATAAGAACAGTTTTTAGTTTTAACATGCTCATTCTTTTTTTCTGATGGGAAATAACAACCATCTGTTTGGCTATCCATATTCCTTTTTGTTTTTCAATTTTACTTTGTTTATATGTTTTCATAAGAAAGCCACGTTTATCATAATGTTCTGACTTTAAAAGTAGATAGGAATCTTTGGCAACCCAGTTAATGCTTTTTCCATATGTTCTTGTTTTTGCCTTTTCTTGTGTCGGTGCCATTTCAATGACCCAAGTAAGAGCATCTTTTATCTTTTCTTCTTTTAAAAATTTATAAGTGAAGTCGTCTTCATGGTGTTTTTCTATATCTTCATAGGAAATTTCAGAGCCGAAAAGGCTTCCGGTCTTCGGCCCATCATTATTCGCCACAACTCTTTTGGTTTTTTTTAGTGCTGGGAGATACATCCATTGGTCACTGGACTTTCCTGCAGCTAAATAATCCACCTGCATAAAGCCAAGACCTTTCTCACTTGCAGGTTTTTTTATAAGGCTAAGGTTTTTTTTGTCTACACCATCTTTATCAACTTTTAGGCCAAGGCTTTCAAATTCCTTGACTCGGGGCCTGGAGGCGCATTTTTTTTTTGATTTTCCTTTTTTTTCAACCAATTTAAATTGGCAGGTCATGAGCAAATTGACTCCATAGGAGGTATTACCTTCATCTCTATTAAAGGCCTTTTTCATGATGGATTTAGGATCTATATCCTGAGCATGAAGGGAGAAAGAAAAAAGAAATAGAATGATTGGTTTCATGTCGACTCCAGAGGTTGCTTTTCAATTTTTAGGATAATGGCCGGAAGAAGGAAAAGGTCAGCCAAGAGCGCAGTAAAGATAGAAAGAGATGATAAAATTCCAAAGTAAGTGAAAGGCTTTGAGGCAGAAACCACAAAAGTCAAAAATCCAAGGGAAAGAATCGTTGAAGTATAAATAATCGCATGTCCAACTTCCCGCGAAGCCTTTTCGAGTGCCTCAGGTACACTTACGCCGACATTTCTTAAGTTTTGGTAATGCATAAGGAAGTGGATCGTATCATCCACAGCGAGCCCAATAGCAATGGGAACAACTAAGAGGGTATCTGAATCAAGAGGAATACCAAAGAGACCTGTCACCCCTAAAATAACTAGAATGGGAAAAAGGTTTGGAATAAGGGCGAGAAGGCCGATCTTAAAGGATTTAAAGAGAAAGAGAAAGAGAAGACTAATGACACTAATTATAATTGCAAATGACCGTATTTGTGAAATAGAGATGTTTTCGGTCATTTTAAACATCAGGGGGAGCATTCCTGTTAATCTTATATCTAATTTTGGATTTTTCTTTTTATATTCTTTAAAAACCTTTTCTGCTCTTTTTTTGGTTTCTTCTGTAAATTGGTTATATTCCTTTGAGCCTTTTGTGATGACATTTATCGTGAGCCGTGCCATTTGCCAATCGTCGTCCACAACCATTTTTCTAGTGTTAGAGTCGGCAGACTCAAAACTGAAAAGAGTTTGGTCCAGAACATTTTTTTTATCGGGGATTTTATAGTTTTTTTCATTTTCAGTGAGGATCTCGTAGGTATTTTTGGTTAAATTTGCCAGTGAGTTAACTCTTGAGACTAAATCGGCCCTCTCTTTTTTTAACTCAAGGCCTAGATGGTCAAGTGCTTTGAGAAAGTCTGGATCCTTTACTCCGTCAATTTTTCCAGTGTTGAGAAGGATTTCTATGGAAGCGGTTCCACCAAAATGCTTATCTATGGTGTTATAAGATTCATGAATACCATATCCTGGTTTGATCATGTTGAGCATATTTGTATCGATGTATACCTTCGGAACTCCAATGCTAAGTATCAGTGCGAGGATTATAAAAAAGGAGTAAACTCTATAGGGTCTTGTTTTAGACCACTCGTTCATTTTTGTAATAATGGGGTCAAAAAGGGACGTTTTCTTTTCTTCATCTTTTACTCTAAGAGGAAAATAACTTAGAAATACTGGAAGCAAAACAACGGTCATAACAAATGCAAGAAAAACTCCCAAGGCCGCAAAAAGAGCAAAAACTCTAACTGGAACGACAGGAGAAAAGGCCAGGGAAGATAAACCGGCCATAGTTGTAAATGAGGTTAAGGCTATACTGGTCGCAGATTTTCTATAACTTTCTTCTAAGGCCTTCTCGTGGGGAAGGTCCTGTCTTAAATAATATCTTACCCCTGCTAGAATATGAACTGAGTCAGCGACTCCTACAGCTAAAACCATAAAAACAAGGATATTAATCATCATTGTTTGGATGATACCGCTATGACCCATAATTCCCATCGTAAAAATAAGAGTCATAACAACTATAATTGTTGGCCAAATCATTGCTGTCCAAGATCGAAAAGACAGGTAAAGGCAAGTAATAATAATTATAAGGGAGCCTAGAGCACAGAGTCCCATTTCTGTTAAAATTCTTTCTGCAAAAAATCCCATAAGCCAGGGATTACCGGCCATAAGGTAGGTAAATGAGCTTTTCTTTTTTTCGAGTTGGCTAACAAGGCCATTTTCTTTAACTATTTTATTTAAGGCACCCATAAAGACGACATAGTCGTTCATTTCAGGAGAATCTAGGGGGGGGACTTTGTTTATGTCAATCAACTTCCCTTCTTTTTGGGTATCATCAAAAGAAAAGTCTTCTTCCTCTTCATTTTTTGATTCAGAAGGTTTTTCATCTTGAACTCTTGATCCATAATCAGTCTCAATTAAGAGAACCCCATAGCGAAAATCATCTGAAAAGAATGTTCCTTTGAAGTCTCGATGTTTTCTGGCAAGTGCTTTGAGAGCTTCTATTTCAGCAGCTGTTTCCGGAATTTTTTGAATAAAGGGTCTGTTGACAAGATTATCATTTTTGGACTCTAAAAAGTCAGCAGAGATAATAGAGCGAACTCTTTTTATCCTGGATAAAGGTGAGTTAGCATCAAGTCTTTTTTTGTTGAGTGCATCTTCGAGGGTTTTTAGCTTTTGTAGGCTCTCAGGGTCGAAAATATCACCTTTATGGTTTTGATACATCATAATGATGTAGTCATCTGATCCATACATATAGCGGAAAAGCTTAAAAACTTTAACAGTGTCATCATTGGCCTCTAAGAATGAGTCCATAGATTGGTCAATTTTTATTTTTGGGATTCCTAAACCTACGATTATGGTAAGTAGGCCTGTAAGGAGAAGGGTCTTTGCCTTATTTCTCACAATCCAGTGAAATAGCTGAAGCAGAGTGTTGGTCATTTTGTCGGCCATAGAAACCTCTATTGATGAAGGATGTTACTTTTGTAACGAAATTTTTTCAAAAACAAAAGAGAAACTGGTGTCAATGGACCGCTTTGGTCAGTTTATTTAAGTTAAAGTTAAACACCTTATTTTATTTTAAAAGAAATGTTAGAATGGAACTCCAAGGAGGATCTGTAAATGCTAAAAATTTTGGTAGTCGATGACTCAGAAACTGTTCGATTAAAGATTAGCCAATTATTAAAGCAATTAGGTCATAAAGTTTTAGAAGCAGAAAATGGGATTGTGGCCTTAGAGGTTTTGAGGGGAAACCCGGATTTAGAGCTGTGCATCTGTGATATTAATATGCCTGAAATGGATGGACTAACTTTTGTGGAAGAAGTAAGGAAAAAAAATGATGAAACTAAAGACCTTACCTTCTTTATGTGTACAACTGAAACAAGCAAGGCCCATCGAGATAAGGCAAAAAGTTTGGGAGTTAGGGGCTGGATTCATAAACCTTATAAAGATTCCCAAATCATTCACCTTGTAGAGTTTATGGTGAAAGAGTTGCTCGGTGACACCGCCTAAGGCTGTGTTTGATTTTTTATCCAATCAAAAAACTCTTCATTGCCTGTTTTTATAGGGAGGCCTATGATGCAGGGGCATTCGTAGGGATGTAGTTCCTTGATCCGGAAACTTAACGCCTCGAAACGGGCATTTTGAGTTTTCATTATAATGAGAGATTCTCCCTCCTCACAAATCTCGTTTTTCCACTCATAGATTGAAGTTATTTGGTCCAGAATATTAGCACAGGCGATTAATTTCTCTTTCGTTAAAGTTTTGGCAAGATCAATGGCCTTTGATTTTTCAGGATGGGGCACATAGACCCAAAGGAAATCTGTCATGGCAATCCTCAAGAGTTATTAAAAGGGCATTCTAGTGACCTCTTTTTTCTTTGGCAAACTCCTTTTAAAGGCCATTTTTTTGCATCCACTTTTCATTGGGGGGAGTTGGGATATAATTTCTTCTTGTCATTTTTTCCATGTAATCAGTAATTTCTCCTTCTAAAACGAAGTTCTTTTTAGACCAAATATCTTTACTCCTTTTAATGTAAGCTGTTCTACAAATTGGATTAATAACTTGACGAGTAATAGGAATAAAGTGGTAAGGAAATTTATCCCTAAAAAAATCAATGGCCTCAATACAATAATCTAGCTTCATTGGAGGAGTGAGGTCCTTCCTATGTTTTTCTTGGAGTTTTATAATTCTTTTTTTGATTTTATCACCCATCGTCTTAGAGTAAGTCAGAGAGTAATTAATGGTTTCATCCCATGCAGGACTTATATAATCTTTAAAGTCAAAGAGGTTCTTTTTATTTAAAACCCACTTAGTTCCTTTACATCGTACGTAAGGGCCTTTGGGGCGGGTTAATTTTATGTAAGATGTTTTGGTGTCTTCATCTATTAGGTGATCCCAAAAAACCATTCCCATAATATTTGCGGCAAGGTCACCATAAGAATATATTCCGGATGCTTTAAGGCCTAAGACTGTATTTTCTAAAAAATACCCATGGTCTATGGCCTTTTTTATATGTTTGTAATTCTCTTGAGTTTTTTTATGATATTCGTACCCTTGTCCTATCCAATGTCCAAATTTATCCGATCCTATAGTGAGGTTGTAAGTTTTGCCAAGTTTTTTATATTCTACTCTTACAACCTTCCCAAGAACGAAGGTCATGGGAACAGACTCTCGCATGGTTATATCCTGATAAATTGATCTTTTTCTTTTTGTTTTCATTGAAGGAAAAGTGAATTTACCAGATTTGTCTTTTCCTTTATTAACAGAGCCCTCTAGTACTCCACCCCATCCATATGATATTTCGGGAGTATAAGCTCTTCCGGTGGGAAAAACCATAGGAACATGTGATGAAAGGTTTTTAACCATAAACCACTTTAATCTACGAACGCTACAGCCTTTTTTAATTCTCTTATTGGCCGATTTTACAGCAAGGCCCATTCTATATCTTACAAAGAGGTTCAAATTTTTGTAAGAGTTTTGCATCTTGCAATTTAGTAATATAGGGGTTGCTTTCCAACATATAATTTCTTATATAGTCGCTAATCGTCTTTATGGTATTAATTGTATCTCGAATGTCGTAAACAACATTCCCTATATCATACCTTACAACAGAAGGTTTTTTGCTTATATCCAAAACAGCATCTTCTGTTTGAAGGAAACGACCACCGCTCTTACCTTCGATAGCTTTTAAAACAAGCTGTTCACAATCTATCATTTTAATTGGATCCGTCAGTATAAAATACTCCTTTCCGGCCTTAATTTTTATTTTTTTTATTTTTTCAGATGATTTTTTTGAACTTAAAAAAATCACTTCTATTTTTTCATTATAGGGATTTAATTTTTCCAAGACCTTTAAAAGAGATGGAACTGTATAGTCATCTAAATTGAGGAAAATCACACCTAAACTCATAGGTTCAAGAGAGATATCCCTAACTTTTTCCACTAATTTAGTAGAATTTTTAAAAGAAAAGATGAAGTGATCATCCCTTCCACCAAAGATTTTTTTCAAAAACTTTTGGCGCTTTTCTTCTTTTTCATAAATGAGGTGATAATTATTCATTTTTTTACCATCTCTTAGGCCACAGGCTCACCCGGTTTGAAAAAAAGAACTATTTCAGTTCCCATTCCAAAGTCCGAGTTAACAACAACCCTTCCACCAATTTTTTCTATATTCTTTTTCACTATATCCATACCAACACCACGGCCTGAAAGCTCATCAGCTTCCTCCCTTTCACTAAAAGTCGGCAAGAATATAATGTCGTATATCTCTTCTTGACTCAGTTTTTTAGCATCTTCAGTTGTATACAACCCTTTTTGAACCGCCTTATCAGTAATCAATTCAGTATTGATTCCTTTTCCATCATCCCTTATTATAACTTTTAACTCATCTTCACTCTCATCAAAGCAAATGATTTCAATTTTTCCTTTTGAGGACTTTCCATTTTTTACTCTCTCATCTGGTAATTCTATTCCATGATCAAGAGAGTTTCTAAGTAAGTGAACGACTGAATCTTGAAGAATATGAAAGGAGTCCTTATTCATTGAGATTTCAGTTCCT
>JAOMEV010000110.1 GCA_028346125.1 Bacteriovoracales bacterium
GTATTGATGAGAGTTTGAGACAAAAAAATCAAGTATGCCTTTTATGAGGTCATAAAAATCTATCTTTTTATTAAATTCAGAAAAGATGTTATTTTTATTGGTCAATATCTTAAAAAAGTTTGGAGGTACTACTTTCTTACCATTTTCACTTAGAAATGAGAGTTTTAAGTCGAGGCCATTTTTATCTTTTGATCGTTCGACAACTAAATTGGGGGTTAAGGCCTTTATTTCGTAATCTGTGAATGGTATATTATTAATTAGTGTGTCGGAATAATCAATTAAACTCTTTTCCCTGAATATTTCTAATAAGTCGTTAATATCGGGGGTGATTGGGTAAAACTTCAAATTTTGAAGAGTTGATTTTATTTCAAAAGGAAGACTGTATACCTCGCCATTATTCCAGTTAAAAAGAAAAAAGTGTTCTAAGAGAGATACTTTTTTTTCAATTTTTCTATTTTCATCTCTATAGAGAAATAAAAATTTCGGGTTGCCTTGAGATTGGTCATTGCTTAATAAAGAAACAACAAGTTTGCCTTCAAATGGTTGAGGCTCTGGAAAATTTACAACCCTACCCTGTGATAAGGAGTATTGTAATGATGTGTATTTTGAATTTCGAGAAGCTCCAATAAGGTATTTAGGGCCTTCTATCATGGTACCAAAATGTTCTGGATATACAGCTTCAAGTTGGTTATTGGGAAGAGTAAGGTATGGAGATGGCTCACTTTGAGTTTCGATTAAAGAAGTTTTATTATTTTTTATGTATAAAAAATAATAGAGAAAAAGAAATGAGGTGTGAGGGCAATGGGAGTTATTTTTCCATAAGTCACAGTTACATTGAGTTTTTAAAGGTCCATTTGGATGATCTTCTAACCGGCTTTTAAAGACTACTTTAGATTCGTAGCTTTTATTTTCTTTAATAATGCCTGATATAATAAAGTACTCATTTCCTTCTTTTAAAAATGAAATAGACAATTTTGCAAATTGGAAAAGGGAAACTCCTTTTTTTAATGCAAAGTTGGGAAAATACTTCTCCCCCACATTAATTATGGAGGGAGGTATATTGCTGTTGAGCTCACTCATATATTTTATAGTACAAAAATGAAATTTGGATAAAGCTGTCCTAGTAATAAAAGGCCATTAGTTACTATATCTTGAGATGATTCTTTGTGCAATAAAGAGTTAATTAACTAGTTGTCCAAGGAGAGCAAAACTAACAAATTAAGCAGTTTGTTTTGCTCTCCTACTCTGTAAGAACATTAGTTATTATCAATGTAGGCTTTTAGCATCTTTGCCCTACTGGGGTGTCTTAGCTTTCTTAATGCTTTGGCCTCTATTTGTCTGATTCTTTCTCTTGTTACAAAGAAGTCTTGACCAACTTCTTCTAAGGTATGATCTGATTTTTCACCAATTCCAAACCTCATTCGTAAAACCTTTTCTTCCCTAGGGGTTAAGGTTGAGAGAACTGATCTAGTTTGCTCTGACAATGTTATACTCATAACAGCGTCTTGAGGTGCAATAATCTTTTTGTCTTCAATAAAGTCACCTAAACTAGAGTCCTCCTCTTCACCAATTGGCGTCTCGAGAGAAATAGGCTCTTTCGATATTTTTTGGACTTTTTTTACCTTATCTACAGGCAGATCCATTCTTTCAGCGATTTCTTCAGGTGTTGGTTCTCTTCCTAATTCCTGAATAAGTTGTCTGGAGGTCCTGACCATTTTGTTTATGGTTTCAATCATGTGAACTGGAATTCTGATTGTTCTTGCCTGGTCTGCAATCGCCCTTGTGATGGCCTGTCTTATCCACCAGGTTGCATAGGTTGAGAATTTATAGCCTCTTCTATACTCAAACTTGTCTACAGCTTTCATAAGGCCAATATTCCCCTCTTGAATAAGGTCTAGGAACTGGAGGCCTCTATTTGTATACTTTTTTGCGATGGAAACAACTAGTCTCAGGTTTGCTTCAACAAGTTGAGCTTTAGCCTTATCGGCTTTTTCTTCGCCTTTTAAAATGATGTTGTAGACATTTTGAATTGAGTCAAAGTCCATACCAGCATCGACAGAAAGTCTTCTCAACTTTCTTATGATGTCTTCCTGATTTCTTATGAGTTGTTCAATTTTGGCATCAGTTGTAAAAAGATCTTTTGCCAGTTTTCTTTTAAAATTATCATCCTCAATTATTTTCTCATAAAGACTTTTATACTCTTCTCTATTTTGGACTTCAAGAAACTTAAAAATTCTATTTTCTTGGCCGTAAAGCTCTTTAAATTGGTGATAATATTTTTTTACTGGGTCGACAAAAGAGTTGATGATCTTTCTGTTAAAAGTGAGATCTGCAAGTGTTTCGGCCGTGCCTTGAAAGCTCTTTTTTTGAGATTCCGTTAGGGGCTTAAATGTTCCATCATCGCAAACAGATTCATTAAGTATATCTTTAATTTTTTCAATGACAGCAGTAATTTTATCTTTAGTCTTCTTAATATCTGCTTGAGATGATTCGTCGTCTAAGCCTCGAACAAGTTCTTTAACTGTTTCGAGCGGATTTTCCGAGTTCTCAATTTTAGATTTAAGTTTAATGATCTCTTTTAACGCGTGGGTTGAGCTAAGAGATGAAAGAATAATTTCTCTTTCCCCTTCCTCAATATCCTTGGCTATGACAACTTCTCCCTCACGAGTAAGGAGCGCGACAGAGCCCATGCGTTTAAGATAAAGTTTTACGGGGTCTGTAGAAGCGGATTTTAGCTCCGCTCTCTCTTCTTTGGAGAGAGTTTCTTCTATAATTTCTGTGCCATCAAGCTTTATACCCTCGTCATCCTCTTCACTTACCTGGGCTTTGACGTCTATACGTGATTCCTTAATGTGAATCATTATGAGATCTAACTCGGCTTGGCTGACGATGGAAACAGGTATAGCATCATTGATCTCTTCAGGGGTGATAAACTTTTGGTCTTTTCCCTTGAGGAGAAGCTTAGAGTATGTCTTAGAATTTAGAAATTCTTCAACTAGTGACATCTGATAACCCTCACTGACTTTGGAATTTTTTAGATTTTAAGTTCTGTAAATTTTGTTCAATTTTATAGAGCTCGTTCATTATTGCCTTCGATTCTTCCTCAGAAGAGGATTCCTTTAGACTCTTCATAAACAACTTTTTCTTGTTTTTAAGAGAGTCTTTTCCTAATTCTATTTTGATATCGCTAAAAAAGCGACTTTTAACCTTGTCCTCAATCCTCTCTAGGGATAGCTGATAAAGAGCAACTCCAGCAACTTCTTTAATCTCCAGTGGAAACTCTCCCCCCGTCATGAGGGTTTTTACAAAACTGTGATATTCTTTATCCTCAATTTCAAAAATGAGATTCGTTAATCTGGAAATATACCTTTTTACCTCAGTATTAACCACTAAATCAAGTATTTCAGCAAAATCATTATGAGTTAACAATTCAGAGCGTTGTATAATCCCTTTAATCAGTAAGCGCTCAGAGCGAGAAATTTTTATTTTAGGTTGAGCAGGGCCTTTAACTTGTTGTTTTAAAGGTTTCCTTTGGGGTTCGGGCAATGGTCTCTGCTCTAGAGGTGGTGTTTTCTTCACATTTCCTAGTAAAAATTTTTTATACGACTCTCCGATTTGGAGAGGGTCTGACTTGAGACCTATTTTCTTACTGCACTCCATTATTCTTTCTAGTGCTGATAATGTTGTTCCAAGTGGTGCTAGGACCTCAAAAACCTTATTTAAAGTGGCCAGTCTTTCTTCAGATGTTTCAGAGGTATTTTCTTTCAAAATAATTGAAGTAAGATGGTCTATATAGGCTTGCCCTTGATCAATTCGACTTTGAAAGGCATCAGGCCCGAGATGAGATAGAAAGTCGTCAGGGTCTTTGTAGGGTGACAAGTCTATGAACTTCGGGACTATCATTGATTTAAGAAACTGTAGGTTAATTTTTTTCATGGCTTTTTTGCCTGCAGCATCATTATCAAGGCAAAGGTAGACATTTGTAGTAGTATTTTTGATTAGTTTAAGAGACTGGTCTCCAAAGGCAGTTCCCATTATAGCAACCGAATTATCAAAACCATTCTTATGCAGTGCGATTGCATCCATGTTGCCTTCACATAAAATGACATGACCATTTGATCTAATACTATTTTTGGCCAAATGGAGAGGGTATAGTAGGTTTTTTTTGTCGAAAACTAGGGATGCCGGAGAATTTAAATATTTAGGCTTCTGAAAGTTGTTGATAGATCGACTTGTAAACCCTTGAATTGAACCAAATTGGTCCCAGATGGGAAACATTATTCTGTCTCTAAAAGTGTCATAAAATGTTTTTGGGTTTTTTTT
>JAOMEV010000111.1 GCA_028346125.1 Bacteriovoracales bacterium
CACGCATGTTGGGTAATGGGGGCGATTATAGGGTCATTTTCTTAGATTTTGTCGTGAGTCTGAGAGAGAGGCGGTCATTTAGTAAATAAAAATGGCCTTTTGTTTTTCCTAACCTTATCCTTGGCCTTTGCTTAACGAGTCTTTATCTATGCCTTAAAGAAAATGAAAAGGGTATCAATTTAGATGAGATTTTTATGGAGGTGAGGTCCTAGTAAGGTCTATTTTCTTATTTTCATGTCTCATCTAATAGAACTTAAAAGGGGAACTTTTTTTTCCTAACCTTATTAAAAATTTAAAATAATAAATCATAATTCATTTACATACCCCTATTAGAATAAAAGCACCTAAGGTCTTATTATGATCTTTTTGAATCCTTCTATTTTTGATACGTTGATCTCATAATGTAATTCAAGATAGTCTGAAACTTGTGTGATTAAGCCCCAAGCGAAGCCAGGGGGCTTTAAGGATAATGAGCTAAAATTTGTTATCACTTTTCCTTTAATTATGGTTGTTCCTTTTTCTTCTCTTTTTTTTGCGATTGTTGTTAAAGTAAATTCTTTTTTGGCAATTTTGATATTTAATTTATTTTTAAATTTAGTTGATTTAAATTCCTTTTTCCATTGGTTTAATGAATAAGGTTTAGTACTTATAATTAAATTTGGTTGGATATTTGCTTTTAGTATTTTTGATACTTCCTTATCTCTCATCGGTTCCTCGCTATCAAATTTTTCAATGGGGGCCCTCACCTCAATATAAAATTTGGAACCTTTTTTTAGAAATTTTGCCTTAATTGAGCAATTCATGCCAACTGGCTCTAACGATTTAAATATCATAATACGCTTTTTCGTTTTCCATGCGACGCAGTGGTTACTTTTAAATTTAAAATCTTTGCTGTATGCATCAATGGAAGAGGCAAGCGAAAAGTAAATTAGAAATAATTTTTTTAATGATATTTTAAGAACACCCATACCTTTCTCTCATTTAATTTAAAGTTCATGAAATGTCTATTTGAAACTTTATGAGTTTCTATTGTATCCTTTGGTAATGAATCAGCAAACAAAATCACCAAAAAGCTTTCAAAACGTTGTTTAAGAAAAAAAAATAAGTGTTGATCCATCAAAGTTAAATTTGTTTTGGGAGAAGCTAAATTTGAGAGAGACTTTTATTGATGCTCAAGTCTTCCCTTATAAAGTTGAATTTGAAACGGGTTTAAAGAGTGGAAGTTTCAAAACTGGAGAACTAAATATTCATCATGGGCCCTTTTTGAGTGTCCACGGTTGCATAGGGAAAGTTTCTGAAAGTTATCGTGATCTTAATTATTTTTATGGCTCTTATGCTTTGAGCTTCAGGCTTGTTAGACCAACTAGACTTGAGTTTTTTAAAGAAAATGATGGTATCCATCTAAAACTTTATACTTTTATTAAACCCTGGTTTGTTCCATTTTGGAGGTTGGGTAATAACTTCTTTTGGCGTTTTTTTAACGTGCTTTGAAGGGCCATTTTAATCTATTACTTCTACACTACACAATAAATTTGATGTAGGCGAAGAGAAACTTTCCCAATTTGTGCCATAACTTGATGTATAAATAACACCGTTTTTTCCTAACCTTTATTTAAAATCTACAAGATATACCCCATGTCCATGCCACTGAACTCGTACTTTATCTGAAAGGGTTTCAACACGAAGTATCTCTTCAGCAACATCTTCTCTACTGATTGTTATTTTGGTGTTACATAATGGAAGCTCATCATTATTCATTCCAGTTGTATCAAAACAATAACCATACGATCTTTGTGCTGGTTCGGTTGTAAGCCAAGCAGGACGAAAAACTACAAATTTAAATCCGTGATTTTTTTACTTCGCTAGAATCTTTTCACTTTCAAAACAGTTTTGTGCGGCAGGAATTTTAAGACCGAGATTCAAAATCCATCGAGGTTTAAAATTTTCAGGTAATTGAGATACATTTTGACCAGGTATTCCTTCCGTTCCAGAGGAACCGTGGTAAAAAAATTCTACCCATCGACTTTGTTGCATTCCAACGACTATTGCTTGTATCGTTTTGGTGTAAATAAGATGAGTTCGACTCATCATTTGTCGCAAGTTCGTGGCCCCCACAAAACAACAAACTCTATCAATAGAAGAATCGTTCGCAAGCAAAGTCCTATATGTTTCAGCATTTAAAATATCCTCGTTGTTTGCATAAAGCGCCCCAGGTGTTGGTGCTGCTTTCTGTCCTCCTTCTGCTAATTGGGTTTCATCTAATAGTCTTGTTATTCGTTCTAAGGCTGATTTACCATCCTTTGGCCGACAAAGGGCCGTGACATCATGTCCCTGCCTTAATGCTTTTTTTACAAAATAAAGCGCTCCTCGTGATGCAGCTGCAACTACAAGAAAATGGTTCTTCGATCGTTCAGCGTCAGTCATTTAAATATCCTCTTTAAAAATTTATGGTTTCTTTCTTATAGAACTAAACCAATCGATATTGCATTGACTTCGGTTAAGTAATTAAAGAAATCTTTATATCACTTAATAAAAGCTCGTCTTATTTAAGGTAAAATGAGGAGTCTTGGCACGCATGCTGCGAAATGGGGGCGCGCCTAAGTATTTTTTCTTGTCCTGCTTTAGGTTTGGTGGGTTTTAATTGATAAATGGGTCGGGTGGGGCGGATAAAAAGTGTGCTTTGATTTTCCTAACCTTATATTTTTAACGCCATAATAAAAAATGTTATGCTTAAAATTATAAATAAATAAATCAAACACCACCTAATTCGAGACCAAGGCCCTATTAATTTGTTCATTTCGCTTACTGATGAAATATAAAATAAATCTCCACTAATATTACCTTTAAATTTAAAAAATAATGTTTTAAACCCTGAGTCACTTGAAATTGAAAGTCTATGAGAACCTTCCGCGAAGTTCCTTCGAGCAAGTTTTAAAACTTTATCTTCGCTTTTTTTCCTTATTGATACATCTTCAGCTATAACTTGCCAGTCTTTAAAATCATAGTCATCTTCCAGCAAGAATATTAGTTTTACTGGTACATCAGAATAAACGATAATTTCGCCATTAAATAAACCTACTGGCTGGACCATATAAGCATGGTTTAATTGATTTAATTTTTTTAACCTAACAGGTCCACTTTCTCGAGTTACTTCTAATCCATGTTCATATTTTATAAATTTAATGGGTACTAAAAAATCATAAGAGTGATAAAGGGTAGCTAAAGTGATAAAAATAATTGATACGAAAAAAAATCTTTTCAAAAAATACTTATTCACAACTAATTCTCTTTGTTGGTCTTACAGAGGAAAAAAACATTTTTTTTATTAAAATAATATCCGAATTTTTATTCAGGATCTAATATAAAATACCAATTTAAAAATCCGACTGTGATTTTAATGAGCCAACATGTATATTGGCCCGGCATTTTTATGAGTTAAGGTTAGGAAAAACAAAAAACCATTTTTATTTACTAGATGACCGCCTCTCTCTCAGACTCACGACAAAACCTAAGAAAACTACCCTATAATCGCCCAAGGTTAGGAAAAACAAAGCGCCTTTTTTCTCAAACCTACACGACTCATTAATCGAATATTTTACCAAAAACTCAATATCGGAATTGAAAAACCTCTAGGCGCGCCCCCATTTCGCAACATACGTGCCAGGGCCGCACGCTTTACCTTAAATAAGGCGAGCTTCTATTAAAAAGTTGCTTTGTTTTTCCTAATCTTACAACGGATTTAAATGTTATGCCGGAAACTGACATATATTATTAACTTTCTAAGATTACTTTTCTTTGGCAATACGAATAGCTCCTAAATCAATTAGTATGTTTATAGCTTTTCTTAATTTCTGGGTATAAATTGGCAACATGTCCATTGCTGGAGGGTTTTCAACACATTTCCTTATCATGGTATATTTTGGCTGAACGCTTTCACAACCATAAGTTTTTAAAAAATAACCTGTGGCCCTTGTCTCAACAAGCACAGACATAATATTAGATTGAGCCTTTTTTCCTTCTATTACAACAAAGTTTCCCTTTGGAAATAATTCCATTTTGATAAATTCTGAGACAAGAATTTCTCTCATTACATTTGGGTCAATTTTATCTTTTTCCGGATAAGATGAGCTAATTGATAGAATGCCTGCGGTGATCATAATCATTAGTTTTTTCATAAAGTTGCCTCACTTAAGGTAAAAAGGATCTTTTTTTTACAGTATCCAGTGTAAGGTTAGGAAAAACAAAGCACCTCTTTTCTCCACCCCATACGATTCATTTATCGATTTTTTTCAAAAAAACTAAAACAGGACAA
>JAOMEV010000112.1 GCA_028346125.1 Bacteriovoracales bacterium
TCATGCTTTGCTGGTCGGTTTCTGTAAAAAAGTTTTTTCTTGTTTCAATGACTTCTGGAAGGTCACAGTCATACCATTGACAAGCTCCCAATTTTTCAGAGAGCCTTTGGAACCTTGTATCAAGACCACAGGCCAAATTAATAATAGTGGGAGAAGCATCTCTCTTTCTAACTTCTTTTTTTTAACAAGTAATCAAATCCCTTGGTTCTTGAAACAATACCTCTTTTAAAAAGGAAAAAGAGGGGGGCCTCTTGAATGGGATCTTCAATCTGTTCATAAATTTGTTCAATATAAGGATCTTTATAGGAAATACTCGGGTCACAGGAGGCCAGATATTTGGCCTTAAGTGTGATTAAGAGAGTTTTTGGTACAAACTTTAAATGGTTAACATTAACTTTGTGTTTCTGGTTCATCACCGATTTTTCGGAGCAATTTATAGAAAGGTTGTGGATTCAAAAAAAAATTGAAGAAAGGGGAACTTATGGCCTAGTGGCCATAAGCTTAGTTTTTAAGCGAGCATTTATTCCAGGCGAGATTTTTGTCTTTTTCTCCCTCAACAATTTGAGCAAGGCCCTGTTTTGAGATCTCTAATACATCTTGTGAGGTTTGATCAAAATCATCAGGAACGGGCGTTTCATCAATGAAAAGGCTTTCGTCAATTGGCTCAATTTTTGGCCTATTTACTGTGACTTCTGAAAGTGTTGGCATATCCATTCTTTTAAAAATTTTATTTACTGTTGCTTGAACAGTGTCACTATCGAAAGGTTTGTTCAAAGATTTAAATCGTGGACCTCTTCTTAGGTTTCCTCTTTTTTTGTGAGACAAGATTTGATCAACAAGACCTAGGTTTTTAACTTCTTGAGCGCTCATAAAGACATCTCTAGATGACCTTAAGAGTCCTTTCCAAAAATCGAGAGGCATTCTTGTATTTTCTTTTAAAATTTCTGCATAGGTATTTGATATCCATTCTAATTCAGCAGATTCCATTTTTATATCAGTGGTCGTTCCTGAAATTTCATCAGTTTTTGCGGCATGACACATGAATCTTGTATGAGGGTGGCATTGTCTAATGTCACCAACACTAAAAATAACAAAACCTGCACTCATAATGGGGCCAGAGGCCACAACCTTTATTTGGCAGCTCGAAGACTGAAGTCGATCAATGATTTTAAGCGCCGAATAAACACAGCCACCAAAAGTAGAGAGGTGGACCTCAATAGGTTTATTCGAAAATTCATCCTCCATTCGATCAAGAACTCGACTAAGCATTTCTGCACTTTCAGGGCTTATTTCTCCAATTTGAGTATCAGCAGAAAGGCAGTTGACAGGCGTTCCAAGGTAGACTCTTCTTTGCTTGAGGTCGTATCCGAAGACGACTAGTTCATCGACTGGCGTTTTTTTGATAGGCATATTCTCCTCCTTTTGGACTAGGAAAAGCATCCATTTTCTTGATCAGTTATAGGCCAGTAGGGGGTGAAAAGGAATGTCATGCTGCACAGTAAAATTCAATTTTGACATGTTTTTGAAGATTTAATTAAAATGATGCGGTCATAATATTGGTAAAAAAAGCTGGCCTTTTTAGGTTTCTCCTAAAGAAGTAAATATTTATTGTTTAATTTAGCCCTATCATTTTTTCACGTTTCTGGTTCCTTTCTGGAAAATAATCCAACTTTCCATTATCTATAGCTATGCATTAAAAACATTTATGAATTAATTTTCGTTAACTTAACCTAGGATTTATAAGAATGAAAAAAATGATGATCGCCTTACTTGCTTGCTTTTCTTTAAACCTTTCTGCTTCAACTCATGAGTTATTTCTTGTGAAGAAAAATTTCAACCCAGAAAATATTCTTCATTTCGATGCTAATTTAACTGATGACTGTAAATTCAAATTAGATAATCCTTTTCATGTCTACTGGACTTTAGGAAGTTCTCCAACAAAACATGCTCCAGGTTTCCCTGAATCAAGCTTTCTAGTAACTGAATATATCGAAAAAACAGAAGATAGAGTTATTTTCACTAACGATGCAATTAAAAAAGTAGGTACACTTTTAAGAAATGGACTTACTGCTACTGCTGGTATGAATGAAGATGGAAAGTGTGAGGCAAAAGTTCTCGCTGATACAAATGAATTTGGTATCTTAACTCTTAATTCAATTTTTGGAGATTTAAAAACTTTCTTTGGAATTCCTTACAAAGTAAATCATTTTGTAATTGAAGGATTAGATGAGCACGGTGAAGTTTTCAAAAAGAAAATTAACAAATCACTAGAAAAATAAAAATAATTTAAAATAGAATAAAAAAAAGGGAGGTTTTACCTCCCTTTTTTTTTAGTAAATTGGAAGATCTTTTTTATAAGGTGGAAGAGATGTTCCTGAGATTTTAAAATTAATCATAACAGCAGGATCTTTAGCAGTATCTCTTGCTTTTCTCGTCAAGTGAAGAATCGTTTTAAAAGTAAATCTATTTTTAATAAAGCCTCTTCCAAAATCAGCATAGGCCTTAACAAAGTTAGCATAGTCTAACTTGTCTTTGTGATACTTCATTTTTTTCAGGCCATTGTATGCAGTTTGCATCGCCTGCTTAGTCTGCATTGTTTTTTTACGTTGGCAAGTAAGTCTTGCATTTTTACAAATATCTTTATATTCCCAATCTCCTGCAAAAAACTGTGTGGCATCCTTCATTCCTAGTTCTACAAACTGGTTTTTAGACATTTTATGGGCGGTCTCCATAAGAACATCTGTCGCCAGATCAGAAATTCTAACGTCCAGTTCAATTTGAATAGTGCCTAATTTTGCCTTGTCCGGAGCTGGGATAGAAAGTTCTTTAGGAAAACCAACTTTTCTTTCAAGGTATTTAAGTTCTTTTTTAAGCTTTTTGCCATCAACTTTATTTCGAGTATAAAAGTATTTATAACTCCCAGAGTATCTTCTTTGGATTGCCTTATTTGAATTAGGGTTAATGGGGGCAACTTTTTGATAATTGCCACTGAACATTCTTGTTCTTTGAGAGTTCTGGCTAAGCCATCCACCTGTTTCATATTCTTTGTTATAAACCCCTAAAAGTGTGGTACCAATTGAGTCATCATTAATTTGCTTTGTGAGAGCAACTGAAAATGACTTCCCTCTACTATAACTACCACTAATTAAAAAAGGTACACTTAGGGCATAGCTTCTGGATTTTGTTTTTGAAGCTGAAACAGTTAGATCTATTGGTGCCACACCAAACTTTTTCTGGTTGCTTTTAGACATCCTTCCTATAATATTTGCTGGAACAAGGTTTCCAGCTAACATTTCCTTATAAATTTTTTCTGCACTTAAGTCTATCTTAATACTTTTTTTCCAATTGCGAACATGTTTGGATGGAAAAAATCTAATCTTTGCCTTTGCCTTAGCATCCAAATCAAAATAGTATGTCCAACTTTTGGCCTTTTCTAGCATTTTGTTATAGGCAGCTCCAGCGACCATAATAGATGCGTTAATATTCCATCCTTTTCCCTTGGCCTTTTCCATTGTAACTGCAACGTCGTAGGGGGCACTGTCTTTACCTAGTTTTTTAACAGACATATTAAAAGAACTAGTTCCAAGAACTGTTGCACCAATAGCGGCTGGGCCAAATCCCCCTCCTACAGCAAAGGCAACATCTTTAGTTGTGGTCCAACTTAAAAAGTCATCTTCTTTCCATTTTTCTAAGTCTTTTTTACTTCTAGGAATTTTTGGGTTAGGAAGCCTTTTTTCATCACGAAGGTTTTTAATATAACGATTTGAAACTACATTTTTTCCATAGCTTCCGGTTACTCCTAGTGTGACAGCAGGTAAGAGCATTCCATTTCCAAATATACCACTAGTTAGGCCTAATCCTATACTCCAGTTCTTATGTTGGATGATTCGGTAACCATGTCGATTTTGACCTATTCTTAAAACCCCATCATCACCTTCCACCATTTTTTGTGGGTTCAATGACCCCTGGGGTGCATCTAAGGCCACAATACGTTTAAATTTATTAAAGGAACCGACTACACTTGGCCAAACACCGAAACCATGTGAGCCTAACATGCTATCTGTCTTTTCAAGAGGAAAAGGAAAATTATGAGTTAGAGTACCATCTGGCATTATTACAACTTGAGCCGGTAGCCAAAAATCCCCTGCATAGCTTTTGAGGGTAATTATTAAAAATGAAAAAATAAAAACAATCTTAGATTTCATATAAACCTCATGAAAAAATATTTAATTACTTCTATAACTTGTCGGTTAATTTTATTCATTTATTAAAAATA
>JAOMEV010000113.1 GCA_028346125.1 Bacteriovoracales bacterium
AAGAAAAGGTTATACCCATATGGGTCCATCCATCCCCTATAAAGTACATTGACGAACCTATATCAGTCGGGCCTCGAAAAATATTGAGTTTCCCTACCTTAATCATTGCTCTGGTGTGATCACTATTACCAAGGCCAACGCCTCTTCCAATCTCCTGGGCACCGTTTAAAAGTTCACGGTCGTAATAATAAAACATCAAAGTGGAGGCCGTGATCCATGCGAGCCCTTTCAAGTTTTCTGGCTTTTTGGATTCGTGATAAAAGTTTTTGAAACTGGTTGGTGTTAACGTTATAAAATCCCAGAATTTAGGGCTTTTGTAATGGTGAGTTGTACCATCTACCATAGGAAAGGATTGATAAGTTCCGATTGGCCAAGGGGGAAGATCTTCTTTATTTTTTGCGTTGAGGTGTTTTAGGGGGGCCAAAAAATTAGAGAGGAGTATGACCCAAAAAATGAGATTTATATTAATTCTTCGACCAGTTGCTAACATGTCCTTCCTTCATTTTTCAATAAAAATTATTCTGTATTTTTCTTTTAAAATGATCAAGTAAATAAAAATAGCAATGGAATTAAATTAGAAATTTTTGGTATTTAAGCTGTTTAAAACAAAATGAATCACTTTTTTTTAGATTTACTTAGAAAAAGTTAAATATATTTGAATCAAGGACCGATATATATGCTCAAGTACCTTTGTTTTTTAAGGATCTTTTTATGATTAAGTTACTAAAAGAGTTGGATTTGAAGCACAAAATTGAGGAACAGCTCTACAAGGAAATGTCAAAAAGAGGTTATTGGAAGGGGAAAGAGCCTTTCATGGACTGGGGTTATTATGACGATAAGGATATTGTAGAGATTGACCTCAATGAAATCTACTTTAAGTCGAAAGAAGAATATCATGATCACCTTAAAAGCCTTGATGATTCCCCTGCTATTAAGTTGGAATATAAGGCGCATGACTGTACGCGAAATCAATTCGACCTTAATTTTGAGTCGCAAAAAGGTGTATCAGGGTTTCTTCGGATTATTTTTTCAGAATTGGCCTATTCCTACCACCGTGAGGAAAGAGAAGGGCCATATTTTCAATGTAGTAGTTTCTCATTTATTAACTTTACCCACGACCTTATTATTGAACTTAAAAATAAACCCAAACTCCTTGGGGGAATTATTAAGGACATAGAAAAGGCCATCTGGAAAACCTACAACGACCAGCCTATGCATTAACTATGGTAGTTCTCTTTTTTCATTACCTCATGAAGTACAGTGTGAAGTTTCTTCTTTTTTTTGCAAAAAAATTAAACTGTTTTCAACTAAAAAACGAACTTTACTTTGCTTACGGAGCGAACCTGGGTATTGAGCGATACGTGGAAAATAATATCCCTTTCATTGATAAGGGTTCGGCTTTTAAGGAAGGTTATGAAATTAATTTCACATTACCTTGCCGCTATTTGGAAATGGGCTTTGCTAATATACAACAAAAAAAAGGTCATGATGCTTGGGGAAGGTTGTACCAGGTTTCGAAATTAGGGATTACTTTTCTGGATATTATTGAAAGAGTGCCTTTTGGCTACTATTCAAGAGAAGAATTGGTCTTTAAAAATGAGAAAGGTGAGAGTGTAAAGGCCTGGTGTTATGTGGCATGCCATCCTCAAAAAAACCTCACACCTCCCTCTTTTTATCTCAATTACATGCGTGAAAAGTCGGCAGTTTTTAATTTTCCAAGAGGTTATAGAGATTATTTAGAGAGTACAAAAAGCATGGAGTATTTTGATATTGATTATGGTTTTTGTTTTTCTAATCCCAAAAAAAGAAGGCCTTTTGTAAAGCAACTCCTTTTGTTTTACAAGGCCCATGATTTTCTTAGGGAGTTCATTATAAAGTATTTACCTTAAGTGGACGAATGAGTGCTGTTTCCATTCCATTGTGGTGAATTATGGAAAGGTCTACTCCAAGCATTCTGGCCTTTTCTTCGGCCATTAAAATAAAGTATTCACTAAAAACCTCAGGGGTGATACCGAAATAAAAAAAGGTTTCAGGAGTATTTTTATAAAACCATAAAGGAGTCTGGACAATAAGAGTCCCATTTTCCTCAGAAATGCCGGAGTAATCAAAAAGATTTTTCCTTTCATCGAGAAATTCGTTTAAAAACTCCTTAGTATTTCCAGGGCCAAAAAGGTGAACCCAATAGCTAAAATAATCATTTTTATGAAGTTTGCTAAGGGACCAGGAAACAATTTCATAAATAGAGAGGCCTTGATCTATACCCAGTGATAATGCCATGCACATTCCAGTAAGAGTTTCCTTTGCTCTTTTATTGGAGAGTTTTTCAAAGCGCTCTAAAGGTTTGTCATTTTTGTTTAATTGCCCTTGCATTTTCATTCTCCTTCGATGATGTTTCATCTTATGGGAAAGCTTGGTGCAAGTGGCCTGCCAAGAAAACAGCGGTAAAAGGTGCCAAAAAGGGACCTATTTGGGCTGAAAGCGAGGGTCATTTTTTCTCATAAATGATAGTTTTATTTTTCCCACTTCTCTTTGCCTCATAGAGAGCACTATCAGCTTCATTAATAAGGTCTTTGTTTGTGGTCTCACCTTTTCCATCATAAATAGAAAGCCCTAAGCTAATAGTGACGGTAAAGGGTTTTTCATTAGAATCAATATAAGTTTGTGTGGCAACGAGCTCTCGAATTCTTTCTGCCACGGCAAACCCTTGCTCAAGAGTCGTTTCGGGAAGAATGAGTGTGAATTCCTCTCCTCCATACCTTGAGGCAATATCATCCATTCGTGTGTCTTCAGAAAGAAGAAGCCCAATCGTTCGAAGTACATCATCTCCTACTTGGTGTCCATATGTATCATTTATTTTTTTAAAATTATCTATATCAAAAAGTATTAGAGAAAGCGGCCTATTATTTTCTTGGGTTTGATTTATTTTTTTATTTAAATGAGTTTGAAAAGATTGATGATTATTCAGTCCTGTAAGTCCATCCTGGTGGGCCATTTTTTTTGTTTTAAGGTGGTAAAAAGCATTATCTAGAGCAGAGGATGTCATTTTAGCGATGAGGTGAAAGTATTGGGAAGTACTCTCACTTAAGTCGTGGAAAGATTCCAAAGAAAAGAATACAACACCAAAAACCTGTCCTCTCAGCATAATAGGAATTGAAATCATAAAATTAAATATTATCTCTGTTTCTGGAGGGTTTTTGGAGAGGAGGTGGTTTTTTTCCGGTATTTTAGAAGGATAAATAAATTTTTCTTTTTCAAAGTGAGGTTGCTCTTGCCAAACTTCTGTTCCTTTCTCAATTATTTTTTTCGTATCTTCCGCTGTAATGTTTTGATCCAGTCCGTAAGTATACATGTTTAGAATATTTTCGTTTTTAATAATGAGGTAAGAGCTATTGATATTTGCTTTGTCACAAATTTCTTGGAGTATGTAGGAAATAAGTTCTTGGTGATCAATAGTTTTGGAAATACTGAAAAGAAAGTCCTGCATATATTTTAACATGCGGGCATAATCTCTGAGTTCAGTATATTTTTCCGGTATAATATCAACTATTTTTGATGAGCATTGATTCATTTTTCGGGATGCGGATGCTCTAACAACCTGACTGAAAAATTCATGGGTGGAGAAAGGTTTTAAGAGGTATGAGGTGATACCCAACTTCATGGCCTTAGTGACAGTTTCTAATGTCCCATAGCCCGTCATGATTATGACTTCTGTGTAAATCGACTTGTACTTTGCCTTTTCTAAAACATCGAGCCCTGAGCCACCAGGCATTCTGAGGTCTGTGATAATAATATCAAATTCTTTTTCATCAATTTTGCTTAAGGCCTGGGGAACATCTTCTGCAGAAGTAATATCATAGTCATCTTCAAGAAGATCAATTAAGAACTCCATAATATCACTTTCGTCTTCAGCAATAAGAATATTATGCTTTTCCAATACGGCCTCAATTTTCAATTGCTAGCGAGATCGATCAACTTTTCTTTTGAGATTATACCCTTTAATTTTGCTTTAAGTTCAAAAAATAATTATTTTTTTTAGAAAAGGAATTTCATTTAGTTTTTAAAAATTTTTTAATGTTTAAGGATCTTTCTTTTATTTCGTGTATTAATTCTAAGACCTGAGGATTGTGTTCCAGAACGTTCCTAATCGTTTCTTTTTGGGAGTCAATTTGCTTACGAAGAGATTCCAAA
>JAOMEV010000114.1 GCA_028346125.1 Bacteriovoracales bacterium
GAAATCTTTGGAAATAAATCAGTCCTTTTCCTCCTTAAAAAATTTGGAGGAATTAGAAATTATTAACAGTGATCTAGAGGATATTTCCTTTTTGAAAGAGATGGAAAATATTAAAAATCTGACTTTGAAGGAAAATAAAATTAAAGATGTATCATCTCTTGGGCTTTTAACTTCTTTAAAGTTTTTGGATATTTCATTTAATTCAATAGCAGACCTATCCCCTCTTAATTCCTTAGAAAAACTCTATGTTTTTAAGGGCGATCATAATCCCTTAGAGGTATGTCCCAAGAATAAGGGCCCATTAGTTATTAGAAACTTTTGTAAAAATTATTAATAGTCCATAAATCTATTTTATTTTTAGCCGAAAATATAGGAATCCGAGCTATTTGATAAAAGAGGTTAAAATGGCAACTGATTATATCAATCAATTCTTTTTCATTTTAGGAATAATTTTTTTAGTCATTATTGGACTTTTTATTCTCCTTTTTATCTTTGATGTTTTTATTCAAAAAAGCTACGCCATTGTCCACAATATACCTATCCTAGGTCATATGAGGCATTTATTATCGCTTATTGGTCCTGAGTTACGTCAATATTGGGTTGCAAATGATAAGGAAGAACTTCCTTTTAATAGGTCTGAAAGGGATTGGATTTATGCCAGTTCTAAAGGTGAAAATAATACTTTTGGCTTTGGAACGAGCGAATTATTGTATGGTGTAGGTTATCCAATTATTAAACATTCTGGTTTTCCATTTCCTAACGCTAGGTCTTATTTCCCTTTTGGAGATAAAACATCGATACCCTGTGCAAAGCTAATAGGAGGATATCACAAAAGAAAAAAACCCTACCGTCCTAAGTCCATTATTAATATTTCAGCAATGTCTTTCGGTTCTCTAGGTAAAAATGCAATTAGTGCACTCAATAAAGGCGCTATGATGGCAGGTTGTTACCATAATACTGGAGAGGGAGCGATTAGTGAGTACCATAAGTGTGGTGGAGATCTTATGTGGCAAATCGGAACAGGCTATTTTGGTTGTCGGGATGATGATGGCCACTTTGACTTGGATATCCTTGCAGAGAAATGCAAGGTGAACCCAGTTAGACTTATTGAAATAAAGCTTTCTCAAGGAGCAAAGCCTGGCAAAGGTGGAATTCTCCCGGGATCAAAAGTTACAAAAGAAATCTCTTTAGTAAGAGGTATTCCTGAAAACAAAGATTGTCTGTCTCCCAATACTCATTCTGAATTTGAAGATATTGATGGGCTTATTGATTTTGTTGAAAAAATAGCTAACCGAACAGGGGTCCCGGTTGGAATAAAGGCCGCAATAGGCCAGATAAGCTTTTGGGAAGAGTTGGCCAAAAGAATGAAAGAAAGAAATGAAGGACCTGATTTTATAACTATTGATGGTGGTGAAGGAGGCACAGGAGCGGCTCCTTTAACTTTTTCTGATCATGTATCTCTTCCTTTTAAAATTGGTTTTGCCAGAGTTTATGAGATATTTCAAAAAGTAGGGCTTTCAAAATATATTGTTTGGATTGGTTCAGGAAAGTTAGGTTTTCCTGATCGAACTATTATTGCAATGACAATGGGATGTGACCTCATACATATTGCTAGAGAGGCAATGCTCTCAATCGGTTGCATACAGGCCCAAAAGTGCCATACAGGACATTGTCCCGTTGGAGTGGCCACTCAAAATAGTTGGTTAAATGCTGGCCTTAATATCGAGCTAAAGGCGGAAAGGTTTAAGAAATATGTGCAAAGTTTTAGGAAGGAACTTTTGGATATTTCACACGCAGCTGGTTATGAGCATCCCTGTCAGTTTAAGGCCAAGGATATTGAGTTTAGCACTGGCGTGAATAAGTTTAGCACACTAGATGATGTTTTGAAGTATACCAAAGAGGAATCGCCCTTTGTTAGTATGAGAGAACTTGAACAAAAGTTTAAAAAGAAGAAAAGAGCATAAATTATTCTGTATAAAGTACTTCCAAAATTCTTTCGTTAGTGGCCGGAGATTTAAGGTCAACTTTACCTTTACGGTAAGAGAGGGCATTTTTGATCGCCAAAAAAACGGATATGCCAAGAAGAAAAGGTGGTTCACCCACAGCTTTGGAACGATGGACGCATTGGTGATTGTTATTATTTTCAATAAAGTCCACTGAAAACTTTCGAGGAGTATCTTGAATATTTGGAATCTTATATGTCGTTGGAGAGTGTGAAAGGAGTTTTCCTTTATCTGAAAAATATAGGCTTTCCTGGGTCACCCAGCCCATAGCTTGTATAAAGGCCCCTGTAACCTGGCCTTGGTCGATACCTGGATTTATAGGGCGACCTAGATCCATTATAATATCTGTTGTAAGGACTTTCAGCTCACCAGTGAACTCATCAATTTCTACCTCACAGACAGCAGCTCCATTTGTAAAATAATTAAAAGGTTTTCCGACACTTTTTTCTTTATCGAATCCAATACCTTTGGTTTTAAAATGGGCGTATCCACCAAGGCTGACCCGGTTCATATAGGCAAGGCCTAAGGCTTCAGTAAACTTAATTTTATTATTGTTCTTACTATCAATCACCATGTTGTCTTCAAAAAGAATATGGGATAGATCGCCACAATCTTCGAGTTCAAGTTCTTTGACTCCATCACTGACTTCGCCTGACCAGTGTTTGTGGAGAATAATTCTTAACCTTTCTTTGATTTGGTTACAGGCCTTAAGAGCCGCGGCTCCATTAATATCTGAGCCGCTGGAAGCTGCAGTTGGTGAAGTATTATGGTTTTTTTCTGTTGATGTCGGCATGGCCTGAACGGCTTTCACAGGAAGACCAAAGGCATGGGCAATAATTTGCTGAATCTTTGTGTTAACACCCTGACCCATTTCCGTGGCACCTGTAGAGAATTGTATTGTTCCATCGAGGTGGATATTAACGAGAGCATTTCCCTGATTAAGAAATTTAGCAGTAAAAGCAATTCCAAATTTACCAAAGCTAAGCGCCAGTCCTCGAACTTTACCATTATTTTTTTTGTTGAAAGAATCAACTTCTTTTCGTTTTATTTGATATTCAGTTTTAGAAAAAATCTCATTATATATTTCTGGTAGTGGGTTATGCTCTATAACTTGTCCATAGTGAGTTACATTATTCTCTTCTTTTCCATAGAGGTTTATTTTTCTAATTTCAGCTGGGTCTTTACCTAGTTCAAAGGCAATATCTTCAATAATAGATTCGATAGTCATTGTTCCTTGGGGACCCCCAAAGCCTCGAAACGCTGTGTTGGAGGGAAGGTTCGTTTTACAACAAGTCCCTGTTATTCTTGCCTCAGGAATAAAATAGGCACTATCTATATGAAACATGGCCCTTTCTAAAATGGCGCTGGATAAATCAGCATAAGGGCCTGCATCAGAATAAAGATCAGCTTTAAGGGCCAGTATTTTTCCTTCGTTGTCAAAGCCTACTTTATAAAAGTTTTTAAATGGATGGCGCTTTCCTGTCATGGCCATATCTTCATCTTTTGTAAGAGCAATTCTTGCGGGTCGATTAAGGTTATAGGCGCATAGTCCGGCGTAGGCCGCAAAGGGAGCGGCTTGACTTTCTTTACCCCCAAAACCACCCCCCATTCTTTTAACAGTACAAGTAACTTGGTGAAAAGGAAGTCCTATGGCTTCAGCGACGAGATGCTGAGTTTCAGTAGGATGTTGAGAAGAAGAGTGAACTTCGAGTTGACCATTTTCTAGGGGATAAACAATACTGGCCTGGCTTTCCAAATAAAAGTGTTCCTGTCCACCACACTCGAAATTTCCCTCAAGAGTTCGGGGAGAGCCCTTAAGGGCCTTTTCAACGTCCCCTTTCACTATAGGAGTTGCCTTATAAACGTAGTCTTCTTTTTTGATGGCCTCATCAATTGTAAAAATAGGTTTCTCTTCTTCAACTTCAAATTTGATGAGCTTTTTTGCTTTGAGAAGGACTTCCCTATTTTCTGCCGCAATGACTGCAA
>JAOMEV010000115.1 GCA_028346125.1 Bacteriovoracales bacterium
CTCCTAATTTTATAAAAGCCCTGAAGTTTACTTTCATCAGAAGCCAACTCTTTGGAATCTCTATTGAAGTCATCTTGAAGACTTTCTATTTTTTGTATGCCTTCATCCTTAACTATTTTTTCCTCTTCCAAAGCTAATTCAATCGATTCTCTTTCCTCAATCCTTTCAGCTAAATCTAACTTCTTCTGGGATACAGATCCCTTCCCTTGTTTTAGTTTTGTTAAGAGGTCATAAACTTTATGAGAATTTGTAACAAGATCATTTTTTTTAATTTTTTCTTTTAGCGACTTGGCCTTTTCCGCTCTTTCAGCTTGGCTTTTTAAGGACCTTAAGTTCTTTTCAATTTCATTTTTTAAATCGTTTAATCTTGCAATATTAGAATGAGTTTGATCAATTTTTCTCAGAGACTCTTTTTTCCTGGCCTTGAATTTAGTTATCCCCGCAACCTCTTCTATAATCGTCCGCCTTTCTTCTGGCTTCGCTTGAACAAGACGATTAATTTCTCCCTGAGCAATAATAGAGTAGGACTTAGACCCTGCCCCCGTATCCATAAAAACCTCTTGAATATCTCTCAGTCGGCTCTGGGTGTTGTTTATTTTATATTCGGACTCTCCATTTCTATAGAGCTTTCTTGTAAGCTGAATTTCGGTAGGGTTACAAACTTTTTGACCTATATGAATGTGCTTACCAGCTTCATTGCCAAGAATGAGAGAAACTTCGGCCCAAGCTCCAGGGTTGTATTTTGATGAGCCAGCAAAAATAACATCTTTCATGCTTGCACCACGTAAGTGCTTAGCTGACTGTTCTCCCATTACCCAAAAAAGCGCGTCAACAATATTTGACTTCCCGCACCCATTAGGCCCGACGATCCCCGTTATACCTTCTTCAAATTGTATTATTGTTCGGTCTTTAAAAGATTTAAAACCTTGGATGATCAGTCGTTTCAACTTCACTTTTTGTCCTCACTTGAAAGTACAGGAATGCAACTCTCAAACTGAAAGTATCCTGATAGCATACACTTAGTGACACAACTTTTACTATACAAATAGATTGGGGAATTTAAGATACTCTTAGAAGAAATGGTCGGAGCGAGAGGATTCGAACCAAAGACCCCCTGCTCCCAAAGCAGGTGCGCTACCAAACTGCGCTACGCTCCGACATTATTCGCCTTTAACTGAAAAGCTAAAAAGGTATAAATAATTTCTTACCTTTTGGCAAACCTTTCCTGAAAGAATTTCATCGACTGATTAACTGCCTTGGCCCGATGAGAGTGCAATTCCTTCCATGATGGGATGGTGGCCAAAGTTAGACAGCCCTCATCAAACTCTTTAATTTCAATACCTTGTGATTTTAGTTCATCAAGCGTTACATCTTTTGGAATAAATATTGGGTCGTATCCAAAACCTTTTTCTCCTGAAATAAATTCACTTATCTTTCCTTTAAGCTTTCCCTCAAAAAAGAAAGTCTCCTCTGGATTTAAGTAAAAGCACAAAACACAAGTAAAAGTCGCCTCTCTTCTTTCCTCTGGAACTCCTTTCAACTTTTCCAAAAGCAAATTTACTCTATCAAAGTCTGTGAGACCATCCCCTCCAAACCTGGCAGAATGAACACCTAGCTCTCCAGGCAACTCCCTGACATCAAGGCCTGAATCATCACTCATTACGGGCCTTTTGAAAGCATCGTAGTAGGCCTTGGCCTTTAAATAGGCATTTTCAGCATAAGTTAAACCAGTTTCTGGAACATCTATTTGTTTGGGAGACTTGTTTATAGAAAAACTACCCTCAGAACTTAAAAAAAGCTTTTTAAATTCTTCTGCTTTGTGAGAGTTACCGGAAGCTAAAGTTACTTCTAACATTTTAGTGCCTTATCTTGCTCTAAGAAAACCTCCTTTAAAGCATTCTCAGCACAGTCCAAAAGTGCATTTAACTGTTCTCTCGAAAAGGGTACCCCTTCCGCTGTCCCCTGAATCTCAATAAATTCGCCTTCTCTTGTCATGACAATATTCATATCTGTTTCACACTGCGAGTCTTCTTCGTAGTTCAAATCAGCAATAACCTTACCTTTACTATTTATCCCAATACTTAAAGCTCCCAGAGGTTGCTTTATTGGGTTACTTTTAAGGCCACCCTTTTCAATCAGGTTTCTACAGGCCAACTCAAGCGCAACATATGCTCCAGATATAGAAGCGGTCCTTGTTCCGCCATCAGCAACAAGAACATCACAATCTATAGTGATTGTTCGCTCTCCCAGAAGGTCCAAGTCTATTATGGCCCTTAAACTCCTGCCAATAAGCCTTTGGATTTCCTGAGTTCTACCTGAAACCTTCGTTCTTTCTCTACGACTTCTTGTATGCGTAGAACTAGGGAGCATAGAATACTCAGCGGTCACCCACCCTTTTTCTTGCCCTTTCATAAAGTTGGGTACCGACTCTTCCACTGTTGCAGTAACCTGAACCTTTGTATTTCCAAATTCAACCAATGTACTGCCGAACGCATATGGGTTTATATTAGGTGTAAATTTAATTTTTCGAGGTGTCTCTCTTTCAAT
Organism: Bacteriovoracales bacterium; assembly: GCA_028346125.1. GTDB lineage: Bacteria > Bdellovibrionota > Bacteriovoracia > Bacteriovoracales > Bacteriovoracaceae > UBA7317. The sequence continues at coordinate 2,548 of JAOMEV010000115.1, forward strand.
TAATGACATAAAGGCTCCGCTATTATAGTTTCTGAAAAATTGATCCATAGTTACAACAATAAAAACATAAAATCTACCTACTGAGAAAAAGACCCAATGCATCACAGGCACTTTGAAACAATTGACTCAACTCAACTCTACCTTAAAAATAATTATTCCAACCTTGTAGAAAAAAATAACGAAAAAAATATTTTAATATCCTCTTCCCTACAATCTAAAGGTATTGGAAGGCACGGAAACAGTTGGGACCATTACAAAAACTCTTTGGCCTTCTCCTTTTCACTCAAAATAACCAAAAATGAAAACCTTTCAATATTGCCATTAAACCTAAGTGTTTATCTCATTGAATGGTTAGAAAAAAAAACAAAGGCACACCTCTCTGTTAAATGGCCAAATGATATTATAACGAAACCTTTTAAAAAATGTGGCGGAATACTCTGTAACTATTTAAACCCAGAAACTATGATTGTAGGCATTGGCCTAAATTACGGAAATATTTCTTTTCAAAAAGAATATACCTATAAAACAAAACCAGGCGTTATAAGTAGAGATAGAGAGCTTAGTGAAAAAGAAAAAAAAGATTTACCACTTTCATTTTATGAACACCTACTAAAAAAGGATTATAACTCACAAACTAAAGTAAAAGAATGGGAAAGGCTTTGTGTTCACCTTAATCAAAAGGTAAGGCTGACAATTGGGCCTAACAATAGTTTTGAAGGACTCTTTAAAGGTTTAAGTCATAAAGGCGAGGCCATCATTGAAGACGAAAGAAAAATTGAGAGAAGTTTTTGTTCTGGTTCTCTAAATATAATTTAATTTCTACTGTTCCAGGTTTTTTGAAATCTCTTTAAGCTCTTCCTTAATAAGGTTTTCAGCTAAGTCTGGAATAACTTCCCAAGCGACACGCTCTATTGTATTTCTGCAATATTCTTGTACCAACTCTTTAATAAGTGGCCTAAGGGTTTCTATAGAGTTCTCCGAAATTGTTGCATTTAAATCAATTTCATTATTTTCATTAGCTCTACTTTCATTTTCTAAATCAATATTTTCTTTGGAAGCTTTTTCATTTTTGATAGGGGCATGATCATCGACCGCCCAAAAATCATCAGGAGATAAATCGTTGTCAACTTCATCTTCTAACTCTTTGCTTAAATCTTTAGGCAATGTAAAAGACGGATCCGTAGAGTCTTCATCTGCATCCTCTGGAATAAGGTCATCCACGGATAAAAATGCAGGTTTTTCTTTGTTGCCATCTTGCGTTCCAAGTTCGTCTGGATAACCTAAATCATCATTATTGGGAAATATTTCCTCATCTTTTTCCTCAGGTTCAATTGAATTTTCGCTTATGTTGAACTGAATTTGGGGTGGTAATGGGACTCTTTTAGAATCTGAATTATTTTTCAAATTAATCACAC
>JAOMEV010000116.1 GCA_028346125.1 Bacteriovoracales bacterium
TTCTAGCTTTTCTAAAGAATGGATTTTGAAAGTTGGTATAGATTTTAACAAAGATGTACATGGCAAAAAGATAAGTAAATTTAAAATCCTGAGCTTGTTAAAGGACAAAAAAGAAGCTCTTATTCTAGTTGAGTCAGATTATTCCAAAAATGACCTTTTAAATCACCATGGCGTTTTGTCCATTGAAGAAAATAGGCCTTTATCAGTAAATCAATATTTCAAAAAAGCAACCAACTTTTCTTTTAACGATGATTTATTTCTTCACCAGTGGAGTCTAAAAAATAGTGGAGGAAGGGATCATTGGGGACAAGTTGCCTCAGAAAAAGCATCCATTCACATTGAAAAAGTTTGGTCGAAAGGAGTCACTGGCTCCAAGGACATAGTTGTTGCGGTTATTGATTCTGGAGTTGATATTAATCATCCAGATTTACGAGATAATATTTTTATTAATGAAAAAGAAATTCCTAATAATAGGATTGATGATGATAAAAATGGCCATGTTGATGATGTACATGGTTGGAATTTCGTAAATAATAATAACAATGTTGAGGATCTGCTGGGTCATGGAACCCATTGTGCGGGAGTTATTGGGGCATCTGGAAAAGATGAAAAAGGAATAAAAGGAATCAACTGGGATGTATCAATTCTTCCAATCTCATACCTTGATAAAAACAGTAGAGGAAACTTGGCAAATGCAATTTTATCTATAGATTATGCAATTAAAATGAATGCCAATATTATAAATGCTAGCTGGGGAGGGGCCAAAAGCAGCTCAATTAAAGATATTATTGAGAAAGCTGAAAGAAAGGGAATACTTTTCGTTTCTTCTGCAGGGAATGATGCAGAAAACTTAGACTTGTTCCCCTACTACCCTGCTTCTTATGGGTTCTCAAATATGATAACTGTTGCTTCGACAACTCAATCTGATAGGATTTTGGGTGATAGCAATTGGGGAAAATTGTCAGTTGATTTAGGTGCTCCTGGTTCTCATATTTTAAGTACTGTTCCTCATGGTCGTTATGCTTATATGTCAGGTACTTCAATGGCAGCCCCTCATGTTGCAGGAGTTGCAGCTTTACTTTGGTCTTTGGACCCTTATTTAAACTATTTAGATATAAAAGATATGCTGATGAAGTCTGTGGATATACAAGGCCTTTATTTTTTAAACCAAATAAAGACAGGCGGAAGAATAAATGTATTAAAAGCTTTTCAAAAGAGCTTCAACAAATCGCCGACCCAGGTGTGGAAAAAGAAAGAATATATTTTAGATTCTCCAGACCCGTTACCAATTGGTTTCTATAAGTCTTATATAATCAAGGTTCCCGGTGCAAAAGGCATTAGAGCTCATTTTAAGTCCATTGACCTTATACCTGGTCATGAAAGGATATTAGTGGGTTCTTCTGAATATATACTTATGGAGAAGTGGCAAAATAAAAACCAGTCTGGGTACTCGATTGATGTGTTTGGGGAGTACCTCTATCTTAAAGTTATTTCTGATTTAACTAGATCATACAGGGAGCAGGGTCAGGGTTTCAGTATTGACTTTATTGAATATTACTAACTTTAGAGAAAAAAAGAAGTCTTGAGGGGGCCTTTCCTACCGTTTAAATTAAGTCTATATAAAAAAAGGCGGAATTATTTTTCATCGGGATTAATTCCTTTTTTTTGAGATAATAATTTTTATGAAGATAGACTTTTCAAGCCTTAAGCTAAAAAGAGAATTTGATAGAATTAAATTGCTAAACTGGATTCATTGTTTTCTGGCCTGTATGGGGCTCTTTTTAGAAATGGCCCACGGATTTATAGGTGGGAATGGTATTTTTAAATTAATCATTCTTCTTTTTGTTTATCGACTTTACTTCAGAGTCATTCATAATCTTTATTATAGCTACTGGACTTTTTCTGTTTGCTTAATGCTATATTTTGGATTTGGGTTTTTCCAGGGCGTCTTTATTTTTAAGACTTCAATTCTTAGTTATAATTATCTCTTGTCGATGCTTTTTCTTTTTGTGGAAATGTATACTCTTTCCTCGCCTATTTATTACCCGATGGTTAAGTGGTGGATATATGATTTTCGATATAGAAATGACGTTAAGATAATTGTGCATCACAGCTTAGATCATAGAAAAGAAAAAAAAATCAATGGCCGTTTAACTGATGTGAGGCGTGGAGCTGGATGTATAACACTTTTTGAAAATTATAGGATTGGCGATTTTCTTTTTATTTTGTTAAGTACTGACTATAGGGACCTCGACTTTAAGGTTGAACTTATTTCAAAAAGAGAAACCTTGATGGGTCGTGGTATAACATACGGTGTTAAGTTCGCATTCCGGTCATCTGAGGAAAAAGAAGCCTTTAATCGCTTTGTTTATAATTGGCAGGAAGAAGATCTTCAAAAAAGAAGAAGCCGTTTTAAGGTAGTGAAGAAAGAAGATGATAAAGCTAAATGATCATTTGTGGAATATAGGCTTGGCCCTAGAAGAAGCTGAAAATGCTTTTAAAAATGAGGAAGTTCCAGTTGGTGTCATTATTACTGATGAAGATGGAAGAGTGATAACTAAATCTTTTAATCAGAAAGAGAAAAAGTATAATCCATGTGGCCATGCAGAAATGCTTGCCTTGATGGAGGCCGGAAAAATAAAAAAAAATTGGCGCCTTGAAAATTGTACACTTTACAGTACTTTAGAGCCTTGTCCGATGTGTTTAGGAGCGATGGTGCATGCAAGAATTGAAACTCTTGTATTTGGTGCTTATGATCCTAAAGGAGGTGCAATTAGTCTTGGCTACAACCTTCACAATGATAAAAGGCTTAATCATAACTTTTCTGTGGTTGGCGGGCTGCGTCACTACGATTGTTCTAAAATACTCTCGGCCTTTTTTAAGGATAAAAGAAAGTCCTATAAGAATGTCAGAGGAGTATAGACCTGCCACATCTTCCGACTCAAGGTCTAGACACTGAGTAAAGACAGTGATACTAGGAATTATTCTATGGAGAATTGGCCGAGTGGTCGAAGGCGCACGCTTGGAAAGCGTGTATACCGCAAGGTATCGGGGGTTCAAATCCCCTGTTCTCCGCCATAAACATCCTTTTGAAATTATCCTTTGACAACGAAATGACGAGACCCTATGATGGCCGCGGTAGTTAGGTCTTTATCAATAGTATTTTCTGGCCAACTCCGCCAGGCCCGGAAGGGAGCAACGGTAACCAGGGTACTATGTGATAATTGACCTAGCTGCCACCTTGGAATTTTCAACCCCTCATGCATCTAAGAGTTTGTTATGTCCTATCAGGTTTTAGCACTTAAGTGGAGGCCTAAAAAATTTCAAGATGTTATTGGTCAAAAACACATCACCAAGTCCTTACAAAATTCCCTTGTTAAGAAAAAGTTAGGTCACGCCTATATTTTTTCGGGGACTAGAGGTGTTGGAAAAACAACAATTGCAAGAATCTTTGCGAAGTCTGTTCGCTGTGAAAATAGAGGATCCGAAGCAGAGCCTTGTGAGATTTGTCCTTCTTGCCTCGAAGTGGTCTCAGATGCCTCCATGAATGTTATGGAGATCGATGGGGCTTCAAATAATAGTGTTGAAAATATAAGAGAGCTTATAGGAAATATACATTATCTCCCGACAAGAGGAGAGTATAAAGTATATATTATTGATGAAGTTCACATGCTTTCAGTAAGTGCTTTTAATGCTCTATTAAAGACATTAGAGGAACCTCCAAAGCATGTTATTTTTCTCATGGCCACAACTGAGCCGGAGAAGCTGCTCGGAACGGTCCTCTCAAGGTGCCAAAGATTTGATTGTCGAAATGTTTCTCTTGAAGATTTAATAGGACACGTTCAAAAAATTTCTCAAAAAGAAGAAATTACTTTTTCAGACCCCAAGATAATTAAGCAAATTTGTATTCAGGGAAAAGGTTCTGTTC
>JAOMEV010000117.1 GCA_028346125.1 Bacteriovoracales bacterium
ATCTTTTCGCAGGTATTGGTACACAAAGTCTTCCATTAAGTTTTTCTGATCTTTTTTCCATTCCTCATTATCCCCCAACTTCGGAAATACTTCTATGACCGTATCTAAATATTGAATGGTCTGATCTTTTAAAGGACTTTCTAGGTTCCCAACAATCGTTAGAAGGGACTTCGCTAAGGATAAAATATAATCTTCGTCTGACATAAAAAATCCGCTGTTCTATGTTCCTTTAGTTATTTTATTTTACGGTAAAAATTGATTGGGCCCAAGAATTAGAAGTAAGACATAGCTTAGGCAATAACCTTGTTTAATAAAAATTTAGTTAATTTGATACTATATCGTTTTTTTTTTCTGATTCGGCTATTTTAAAGAAGCTGTTTGAAACATCGTAAGCCATTGCGTAATGGCCTGTCCAATTTCATCGGGCGAGTCTTCCTGGACGAAGTGAACACCTGAAATCGTAACTTCTTTTTGGTTGGGCCATGTCTTACAATACCTTCTGTGTCTGCCCGTAAGAATGGCCCCTGGTTTTGCATCGATAAAAAGTTTTGGAAAATTAGTGGTTTCCATCCACTGTGAATAGTTTTTAACTATTTTTGTGACGTCATCTGGGCTGCCATCAATAGGAATTTGTCTAGGCCAGGTGAGAGTAGGTCTTCTGCTTTCTCCTGGTTCATTGAATGGTCTCCTGTAAACGGCCATTTCATTTTTAGTTAGTTTTCTAAGTATTGACCCTGGTAGAATTTTTTCAATAAAAACGTTTTTATTGAGGATCATATCTTCTCCGGCTTCACTTCTAAGGCCTTGGAATATTCTTCTTGATTGTTCCGGCCAATCATCCCAGTTATAGGTGTCGACAATAGCTTCCATATAGGAAATACCTTTAATGGCCTCTGGGTGGCGAAAGGCCCAGTCAAAACCTAGAGCAGAGCCCCAGTCATGGAGAACAAGAGTGACATTTTTTGTGATCTCTAGTTTTGAGAAAAGGGCATCAAGGTATTCTCTATGTTGGGCAAAGGTATAACTTGAAGGACCTGAATGATCGAGCTTATCTGAATTGCCCATCCCAATAAGGTCAGGGGCCAGACACCTTCCTTGATGAGAAAGGTGAGGCATGATGTTTCTCCAGAGATAGGAAGATGTTGGGTTGCCATGAAGGAAGACTATAGGGTCACCAGATCCCAACTCAACGTAACTCATTTTTTTGCCCTTAATGACGCAAAACTTTGAGGGAAGCTCTTTTTCTGAAGGCACCTCTTATCCCTTAAAAATAGGTTTTCTTTTCTCAGCGAAGGCCGTCATGCCCTCTTGTCCATCCGGAGAACTGGCATTTTCAGCAATATGAAAGGCCTCTTTTTCCATTTGTTCTGTTAATGAGGAAGAAAAGGTTGAGATCATCAATTTTTTGACAGAACCGTAAGCACTTGTAGGCCCCGAAGCGAATTCTCTGGCCTGTTTAAGAGCTGTGTCCATGAGTTCAGAGTCATCAACAACACTATCGATCATTCCAAGGGAATAGGCCTCTTCGGCCGAGAGTACACGATTGGTCAGCATCAGTTCTTTGGCCCTTCTAAGGCCAATAAGACGGGGAAGGTAATAAGTTGAGCTCGCGTCGGGGGAAAGGGCCGCCTTTGTATAAGCGAGGGTAAATTTCGCTGATTTTGCCGAAATAACAATATCTCCTGAAATAGCGAGGCTCAGTCCACCACCACCTGCAGTCCCGTTGACTGCAACGACAACTGGGGGATTCATTTGGGACATAAGAGCGATGCCTCCATGGATATAATGGGTCATTTTAGCGATGATTTCTTTGGTATTATCCTTGTGCTTTAAAAAAAACTTAAGGTCTCCACCACCACAAAACATTTTGCCATTACCTGTAAGAAGGACACTTCTGGTGTCAGGGTCAGTGGAGCATTGGCATATGGCCTCATAGAACTCTTTGGCCAAATCTAGTGTTAAGGCATTGGCCTCGTTAGGGCGGTTTAACGTTAAGATGGTAAGACCACCTTCTTTTTCAATAAGTACATTTTCACCGGACATAGAAAATCCTTTGTTAAATGAAAAAATCAGGCATTAATTGGTCATCAGGTACATTGGCATAGTGACTAAAATCGGTGACCCCCTCATTTTTTAGAAAGTCTTCATCGATAAAAAAGTTTCCAGTACAGGAAAGATCGGACTTTTTAAAAATCCCAAAGGCCGCATCACCCAGTATATCCGGTATTCTCGAGACCTTCATGGCCTTATCTCCTCCAAGTAGGTTCTGAACCGCCGCTGTTTGGATGACGGTCTTAGGCCATAAAGCATTTACAGAAATACCTTTTTCTTTTAATTCACCTGCCATTCCAAGGACACACATGCTCATCCCGTATTTTGACATTGTATAGGCCACGTGGGGGGAAAACCACTTTTCAACCATATTTAGAGGGGGGCTTAAGTTTAAAATATGGGGGTTTTTGGCCTTCTCCAGGTGAGGGATGCAGTATTTTGATGTTAAAAATGTCCCACGGACGTTTACCTGGTGCATCAGGTCATACCTTTTCATGGCCGTGTCCACTGTCCCTGTGAGAGAAATCGCGCTTGCATTATTGACCAGAATATCGATTCCACCAAAAGTATCGAGGGTTTTTTGGACAGCGTTTTGCACCTGCTCTTCTTCCCTTATGTCCACCTTAAGTGGAAGACCTTTTCCACCAGCAGCGTCCATTTCCTCGGCCGCTGTATAGATAGTTCCTGGCAGTTTAGGGTGAGGTCTTTCTGTTTTGGCCGCAATGACGATGTTGGCCCCTTCTTTGGCCAGACGGAGGCCTATTGCCTTTCCAATGCCTCTGCTCGCACCTGTAATAAAAACGGTTTTATTTTTAAATGTTTCCATGATTTTCCTTTTTAAACAAATATCCTTTAGAACGTTGGGTTTTGTAAATAAAAAAAGGTGACCTGGTAAATAGGTAGGTCTGGCCTATTTCGTGTTTTAATTTGATCTAAGTTTTAGTACGAATAGCTTTCCCATAAATTTGAGAGGAACCTTTATGAAAAGAAGTTTGTTTTTAAGCTGTTTATCACTTATTTTTTTATCAGTTGGTTGCAAGAAAGCCCCTAGCTACAGTGAGGCCGAAAGCTTCGTGGACAAACTAAATGAGCAGGCCGGGTGTTGTTACCGAACTGTTAAAATAAATACCTACAGAGGTGGAGGTTGGGTTGTTATTAGAAATCCACAAGGTTGGTATCGGGCCGTTAATATTCGTGACTATAATTCATCAACCAGTGAATTAGATTTTTTTGAAAGTAATCAGGTGAAAGTTGTTCCTTCGACTCAATATAGTGGTTCTTTTTCAGACTTCCAGGGCAATATTTATGAGGAAAACAGCGAAGGTGTAAAAGACCTAGAAAAGATAGGTCACTTTGTTGAAGAGTTAAATACACAGGAGATGACCCTCAATTTAAGTGAGAGTTTTGGGCTTAGTGAAAAAAGAGCTTTGGAAATATCTAAAATACTTTTAAGTTGGAATAAGGTTTCCCAAAAAAGGTCTCTTAATAAGAAAGACCTTAACCGCTTTTCTAGATCTCTTCTAGGAATGCCTTTTCAAGATGTAAAAAAGGCCTTGGATAAATCAAATACGGGAAGTTCTTATAAAAACCTTATTGAAAAAGTTTCCAGAAAAAATCAAATTGACCCAGAAAATATGGAAGAGCTCTTAAGGGAGTTTTTTCTACGTTAGGCCTTAATGAATTTGGAAAATTTCCATCTTTTGTTTAAGGCCTTCAATGGCCGTAGGCCCTAGACTTTTTCCGTCTTCAGATTTAAGACGACCCCAAACCTTTTCAGAAACTAAAATATTGGAATCAAACTTTTTGTTTAGTTTTTCGATTCGAGAGGCCAGATTAACAACCTCTCCAATAACTGTATATTCCTT
>JAOMEV010000118.1 GCA_028346125.1 Bacteriovoracales bacterium
AAACATCACTATTTTTAAGACCAATTGATTCACTCATTTTGAAAGTATACTCAGTAACAATTGTGTTGCCTTTTAATCTTTTATAAACTCTGCCTACAAAAGAACCCAAAATTATGGCCCGCATTTCACTCGCATTAAGTTTAGACTTTTTATCAATTTCGAAAGAAATTAAAACCACACACATAGAAATAACGAGTGCTATTTTAAACCTCAAGACCATAAATGCCCCTAAATGATATAGGTTTTTAATCGGTCTTTTTGGACTTAATCTAAAATGATTTTAAGAGATAAGGAGCCTAAGAATAATTAAAAGGGAAGACCGTTATTAAAAAAATCGTTTACGGTCAATTAAAGTCATTTAAAACCCATACTTTTGAAGGGTCTTTAAATAAAAATATTTGTTATCACTTTTGAACTGAAAAAGGTTAGGGAGTTTTTTAAGAATATATTAGCCAGCTTAAACGAAAAAAGCCCACAAGAGTTTTGTGGGCCTTTTCAAATATTTCTGTATAGATATTAACGTTTAGAGAATTGGAATCTAGCCCTTGCTCCTCTAAGACCTGCTTTTTTCCTTTCAACCTTCCTAGGATCTCTAGTTAAAAAGCCTGCTTTTTTGAGCTCGCCACGGATATTTGGATCCAACTCAACAAGAGCACGTGAAATTCCTAATCTGATCGCACCGGCTTGACCAGTCGTACCACCACCCTTCACATTAATATTAAAGTCATACTTATCAGACAACTTTAAAAGCATGAGAGGTTGATTAACAACATATCTGTTAGTTGCTTTAGGAAAATAATTTTTGATATCTCTTTTATTAATTACAATTTTACCGGAACCTTCGGAAAGATAAACTCTTGCAACAGAGCTTTTCCTTCTTCCAAGACCATTTGAAACATAAGCATTTGAATCTTTTTCTTTTGCAGCCATAATATATTACCCTCTATTTATTTAACTTCGTATACTTGAGGCTTTTGAGCTTCATGACCATGCTTGTCGCCTGTAAAAACCTTTAACTTTGTCAATTGCTTCCGACCCAAGGTAGTCTTTGGAAGCATTCCTTTAACCGCATTCATGAGGATAAAGTCTGGATTTCTTTGAAGCTGCTCCTTGGCAGTTCGAACCTTTAACTCACCAACATAACCTGAATGCCTATAATATTTTTTGTCATCCCATTTTTTACCAGAAAAGTGAACTTTTTCAGCATTAATGACAACAACAAAGTCACCAGAATCTGTATTTGGGGTGTAAGTCGCCTTTCCCTTTCCTCTAAGCAAATTAGCTATTTCAGTCGCTAATCTTCCAACTGTCTTCCCATCAGCATCAACCAAGTACCACTTTTTTTCTGCTTCTGAGGGCTTTAATACAAAACTTTTTTGAACATACATAGAAAACCTTCCAACAAAATAAATCTTATTGAGACCATTAACTTTAACAATTAAGAGTTAAGAACATCAGTGACCTTATATAAGATAAAAAGATAAGTCGTCAAGGCATAGCAATAAAGGAGTTAATTTAATTTAACTAATCTTCTAAAAAAACCCTATAGAAAGATGAAACCGCCCAAATTCTTCCTTTTGACTAGATGAAAAAACTTTTCTTTTAAGCTTTACCCCATAGTCAAAGTCAAGGGATCCAACTGGTGTGAGGAGTTTAACCCCCAAACCGGCACCAAATCTCATTGTTAGAGGGTTGAATTCGCCAACATAAAGACGCCCACCATCAATAAAAAAAGAGAATGCGAACTGCTCATTGAAATAATACCTAGGCTCAAACTTTAAGTTAGAGAAAAAGGCCTTATCCTTAACAATAACTTCCCCAATGTTCTCGCCAGTATCTAACTTATTAATTTCATTAGGGGTAAAGCCTCTAACATTATCGACTCCACTCAAGCTAAATACTTTTATACTAGGGATAAAGCCTTTGAACTTATAGCTACCGTCAGTATCAACTACGGGCATCCCGTAACTATCCACCAAAACATCAGTTGCCAGATTTTTTTGATACCCAAAAGAAAAAGAACATGCGTAAATCCAACCCATCGCATTAAAATAATACCTATTTCTAGAAATTAATTTTACATAATTAACTTCCTTACCTTCCGTCTTCATTGAGAAAAATGTAGGCGAAGCAAACTCAGCACTAAGCCCTATGATCCCTCCTTTTTGCGGGTTAATTTTGTTTTCTCTAAAATCATAAGTTAAAGATGGCGTAATCGCACCAATCCGAACGAAGCCCTTGTCCTTATCTAAGGTCGCATCAAACTGATTTATGGCCTCCAACTGATATCTTAAGGAATAGGAAAACTTTGAACTCAAGTTTCGCGTTATTTGCATTGAGGTTTTCAAAAAGTCAGCATCAAAACCTCGCTGCCTTTTCCGAGAGGCCACGGCCGTCCCTTCGAAGGCCAAACGTGTATCCAAAAAGTAGGGCTCAAAAAAAGATGTTTTTAACGAATACTCTAATAACCTCTTTTCTTCTTTCAACCTCCGGTCATCTAAATTACTAAAATCCAAACGCTGGTTAGTTTGCGCTTTAACAATAAGACTTCTATTCATTCCCTGAAAATTGGAAAATTTTAACTCCGTTGACAATTTGATTCCAATATCTGTTCTATACCCAGGGGCCAAAGTTAATTGAATTGAATTTCTTTCTTTAACTCCAACAACTAAATCTACATAGTAAAATTTTTCTTCAGATGGCTTCTCAACCTTGTATGGAGTTAATGTAATGGCGGAAAATAACCCAAGCGAAGACAATCTCTCCCTTAATGCTGCCATTTTTCTTGGAGTGATAATCTCCCCTTTCTTAAATTTAACCTCTCTGACTATAACTTCACGTTTAGTTTTTCGATTACCTGTAATAAGAAAACTTTCAAATACGCTTTTTTTCTCAAGGTCAAAGTCAATGTAAATAATTGCGCTTTTATAATCATTTGTGTACTGAACCAAACTTTTTAAATCTAGGTTTTTTATTTTTGCAAAATAGTACCCTTCTTCTTTAACTAAATTAAGTATAAAATTTAAATCATCTTTTATTTCAACAACATTTAATGGGTTTCCTATTTTATTCTTAATTGAACTTAATATTTTAAGCCTTAAGGTCCTAGGAATATTTTTTAAAACAATGTCTTTTAATAATATCTGGTTTCCTTCTTTTATTGAATAAACGGCGGAGGCTTTTTTATGGTCCTTACCAAAGGATATTAAAGGGTCAGATATCTCAACAAAAAGAAACCCTTGCTTATAGTATTCTTCTTCTAAAATTGTTTTAAAATAATTAAAATATTTTTTATCTAGATAATTATTCTTCGTGAGAGGAGAACCTCTATTAAAAAATAATTTTAAAATTTTATCTTTATTGACAAGGTTTGCTCCTTCAAATTTAATATTTTTTAAAGTCACCTTTTTACCAACTTTAATATAACAGTAATAACTTTTCACGCTCAGATTCTCTTTCGTTTTTCCAGCGTTTAAGTTAACTTTTATCCCAGAGTTATAAATTCCTTTTTCTTCGTAAAGATTCTTAATTATTTTTCTTAAGTCTTTAGTGCCAAACCTTTTTTTAGATACAATTATTCTCTTTTTAATCCGGGCGATGATATCATTTCTATCTAGGAATCTATTACCTTTAAAGTAAAACGTCTTTTTCTCACCCAAGCTAATACTCAAGGTTAATCTAACCCCTCGTCCATCAACGGTATAATAAACTTTTTTAATCCTTACATAGAAGTTATAAAACCCTTTTGAAAAATATTTTTTAGATAAGCTCTCTAAAAAATTTTTGAAATTCACAGAATCCCACCTAACGCCTTTCCACTTTTTAAAGTCCTCCTTTAAAAACACCTTCTCGTTTTCAGTTGCATCCAAACTTATCCTAGAAATTATTACT
>JAOMEV010000119.1 GCA_028346125.1 Bacteriovoracales bacterium
GGAAAAAACTGGTAGGTCCTATGTTTTTGATAACGATTTAGGTGGAGGAGAAATCGGGCTCGCTCAAAAAATTCGGGCAATTAATACAAGGACAGGAGGATCTGAAGCTGTCGGTATGATTACAATTCGTTTTCGTCCAGATGCAATAGCCCACAGAAATTCTAAGGAAAGAGTCTCCTATATGGAAGCGTTATCTGTATCTATATTTTCCTGCATCGTATTTTATGGATTTTTTTATTATCTAACAATAAGGCCGATTGAAGAGATGAATTTTTTGATTGAAGAAGGAATAAGGGGAAAAGTTAGAAATGTGGAAGGTCGATATTTAATGGGAGAACTGAGCAATTTGAAAAATTCTATTAATACTTTATTACATAAAAATAGGGAACTCTCCAATGAAGGTGGAGATGAGTTTGCTGAGGTTGAAAGTGATGAATCCTATGTGCAAAGCTTAAGAGAAATTATGATTGGGTCCGGTGTTCCCACAGTGGTTTTAAATTCGGAAAAAAACTTGATGAATATAAATACTGAAGCAGAAGATTTATGTGGAATTCGGGAAAATACTGCTCAGGGAATGAGTCTTTTAGATGTTTCAAGAGAAAAGGGGTTTGCGGCTACAGTTATTGAACTGTGTGATAATTCTTCTAATAATAATGGGGCCAGCCAAGATGGCGTTTATGAAATAGCTGGAAATGATCATAACATTTATGTTTCCTCTCTTATGGGGAAGGATAATTATGCTAAAGCTTTTTATATTACTTTTTTGAAAGAAAGCTAAACTATGGCAACTAAAACAGTAATTCTTAAGAAAGATTTTAGGCCCATAATAATTCCTGGCAAGCATCATAGATTGCTATGTCTTAATGGAAAAAACAAGGGGTTTTCATATTATTTAAAAAGCGGACGAATAATTTTAGGCCGGAGTAAGCGAGTAGATATTCAAGTATTGGATTCTCAATCCTCTAGAAATCATGCGGAATTGACGAGGGTCGGTGAATGTTATGTCCTCACTGATCTTGGTTCCCAAAATGGCGTTTTTATTGAGGATGATAAAATAGTACAACATGAATTAAAAGATGGAGATAGAATATTAATAGGAAAAACTGCTTTCAAATATAATATTATAATTAATAAAGAATCGAATATAATACATGATGAGGATAAAGTCGAATTAGATGATATAAAGGAAAAGCCTAAAGTTACCAAAAAAGATAATAAAAAAAAAATAATAATTGGCATAATTTTAATTCTCACCTTTTTACTTTTAGATGATGAGACAGAAGATATTAAGAGCAAAAAGAAAAAAAATATTAAAAAAGGAACTGACGAAATAAGTAGTTTGCTAAAAAAGAAAGGACAAAAAAAAGATAAGGATTTAGAAAATCGAGTGGATGTTATAATAAAAAGAGGACTAAGAGAATATAGAGAAGAAAACTATTTTAGATCAATAGCCGAATTTAATTATGCGCTTATTTTATCGCCTAATCATACGAGGGCGAGTTTTTACCTGAACAGAGCAAAGCAGGATTTGGACGCCGAAATAAATTTAAATTTTTATCGATCAAAAAGGGCCATGGATGCATTAAAATTTGGAGAGGCGATAGTGGCAAATTGTGAAGTCAGGAAATTTTTAAAGGGTTATGAATTAGACGACAGGTATAAAGAAGCGGTATCAAACTTAGATAAAGTTAAAATTAAATTAAATAAGGATCAAAAATTAGATCTTTGTGGAGCGAAAAGGTGAAAGTTTCAATCCTTAAAGAGCAGCTGAAATATAAAGATATTGATTTTGATAAAGAATTAGGGGACCCACAAGATTTTACATGTTTCTTTGGTCGATCTGAAAATTGTTTTGTTACGTTATCTGATAGAAAAATATCTAGGGAACATTTAAAACTTTCTTTTAAAAATCATAATTGGTTAATTAAAGAAGTATCAGACAATCCTTTAATGACTATAAATGGAATGATCCAAAATGAAGCATTATTACAAAATAATGATGTCATTCAATTGGGACCTTTTAGAATATCAGTTTTATTTGAAAACGATAAAGAAAAGACAGAAGACATTATAGAAAAAGTTGAAAATGAAAAAAATGAAGAAGATAATCAAGAACCTCCTGAGGATAAAACACCAGATGAACCTAAGGACGTTTCCGAAACCAATGAAGAAAAAAATGATAATTTTGATACAAGCTTTTCTTCTTCAGATGAAGAATATGATAATTATGGCGATTCCCAAAATGAAGAAACAAATGGTGATGAGTACTCTGAATCTTCCCAGGAAAACGATGAGAAATTTGGGGATCAAAGTGATGATTATAACGAAATGGCTGAGTTTAGTGAATCTGAGACAGATGACAAAACGGACCCTTTTGGAAGCTTTATTCGTTTTGAATTAAAAATAGAAGGTGAGTTTGCTCCTTTTGAAAACTTCATTTTAGGTGATGGCGACTTTTATATAGGAAGGGACAAAGAAAAATGTAAAATTGTATTAGAAGATCCTGAGGCAAGTACTGTTCATGCTTTAATAAAAAAGAAAAATATATCTGTAATCATCGAAGATCAAAATTCTGGTAATGGTACTTTATTAAACGGGGCCAGAATTAATTCTTCTGAGTTAACGGATGGTGACCAGTTTAAAATAGGCACGACATTATTTAAATTGAGTGCTATTTCAGATCTTATAAAAAATGAAGAAGATCGTTTAATGCCTGTTGAAGAAAATCAAGTTATCGAAATAGAAGAGATTGTAGAAGTTGATAGTTCTTTTGAAGATGATGAGGAAGATGGTGACGAATATGAAGAAAGTACAGATATTGATGAAGTAGAAGAAAAAAGTTTTATAAAAAAAATTTTGAAAGACCCTGACAAAAGAAAAAAGTTCTTAATCGGGGTTGTTGCTTTCTTGGGGTTAGTCCTTTTATTGCCAGAGGATGAACCCTCTTCACAAAAAGGAAAAAAGAAAAGAAATCCTGCTACTTCTAAAATTAAAAAAAATAAGGATAAGGCCAAAAAGAGTTTATATTCCAAAGAACAAAAAGAATTTCTTGAAGGAAACTATTTATTGTCTCAAACGTTATATGAGCAAGGGAAATATAGAAATGCAATCAGAGTATTAGAATCCATATTTCAAACGACTAAAGGGAAAGATTATAAAAATGCTAAGCAAATAAGGTCTCTTGCTA
The DNA here is from genome assembly GCA_028346125.1 of Bacteriovoracales bacterium. GTDB lineage: Bacteria > Bdellovibrionota > Bacteriovoracia > Bacteriovoracales > Bacteriovoracaceae > UBA7317. The sequence continues at coordinate 3,188 of JAOMEV010000119.1, forward strand.
AGAGAGGGTTAGCTGAATTGGAAGAGATTGAAAGAAAAAGAAAAGTTGAAGAGGAAAAAAGAATTAGAATGAAAAAAGTCCAAGACCTCGTTGAAAAAGCAAAAGAAGCTGTAAAAGAAAAACAGGTTTCAGTTGCAGCAACTATTTTTAATAAAATTTTGGAATTAGACCCTGAAAATTATGATGTCCCTCAATTAAAAGCTGAAATAGATTCTTGGAATGCCGAAATTCGAGCAAAAGAAGCGGAGGAGTCTCGAAAAATGGCAGAAAGGTCAAAAAAGGTATCACAGTTACAGCCTGGGAAGACGTTTTTCTTAAAACAAAATTGGTATAAAGCAATAAAAAAGTTGGAAGAATTTTTAAAGATAGACTATATGGATGAAGACCTAGTTCAAGAAGCATCCAAAATGTTGGCCGAATCTAAAAGAAATTTGGACAATGTTTTGAAACCTTTGATTAGGAAAGCAGAAAGAATGAAGGAAGCAAGAGATCTAAAGTCCGCTTATAAAATTTATAATAAAATTCTTGATCACAACCCAGAGAATGAAAAAGCACTTAATGAAATGGGAAATATAAGAGACGATTTATTTTATAGGGCTAGAAGAATTTATAGGGAGGCCCTTATTGATGAATCACTAAGCTTTTTTAAAGAAGCAAAGGAAAAATTTGAAGATGTAAA
>JAOMEV010000012.1 GCA_028346125.1 Bacteriovoracales bacterium
CAATGAATTTAACCTCGAAATTGGAGCAGGGTTAGGGCCTCTTGCTGGGAAAGTTTGGAGAATCGGTCTTATGGGTTACTCTTCAAGAAAAGAAAATATCGATTTTCTTTTAGGATGTTTCAGGAAGGTTCTTGGTTAATAAGGAAAAAAAATGACCTCTTCTTCAGAAAGTAATGATACTTTTTCTCTCCAGTGGGTAAACCTTGCAGAAGAAAGACTTGGCACAAAAGTGCTTTTTAGCACAGATGACTTCTTTGCAGAAAAAGAAAACCTTATAAGGCCAGGAAGAGGCATTTATATACCTGATAAATATACCGAACGTGGGAAATGGATGGATGGATGGGAATCTAGGAGAAAAAGAGTCCCAGGCCATGACTACAGCGATATCAAGCTAGGCCTTAGAGGAAAAATCAAAGGCCTAGATATTGACACAAATCACTTTTTAGGAAACCACCCTCCCTTTGCCTCAGTTGAGGCCTGTGACCAAAATAATATTGATGAAAAAACCAAGTGGACCGAAATCCTCCCACGGACCCCACTTCTAGCTGGATCACAGAACCTCTTCGAAATAGACTCCCATGATTCTTGGACCCATGTCCGTCTTCATATCTATCCCGATGGTGGCGTTGCTCGATTTAAAGTCTATGGTGAGGTTTCCGTCGACTGGAGTCAGAGACCAAAAGACCAGCTCTATGACTTAGTGGCCGTCCAAAACCAAGGCATGGCCATTGAGTGCAGTGATATGTTTTTTAGTAATATGAACAATCTTGTTATGCCTGGACGAGGCCTCAATATGGGAGATGGCTGGGAAACCAAAAGAAGAAGGAGTGAAACTTTTGGGGGGCCATTAGGCAATGACTGGGTGATTCTAAAATTAGGTCACCAAGGAGTTATCAAAAAGGTCGAAATAGACACCGCACATTTCAAAGGAAACTTTCCAGAAAGCGCCTCTTTAGAAGGTACAATTGATCCAAACGGTAAAGCTGAATGGAAACCCCTTCTTCCTCAATTAAAACTCAAAGGTGATGGCCAGCATTTTTTTGAAAAAGAAATTTTGGACATTGGAACAATCACCCACGTCCGAATGAATATATTCCCGGATGGGGGCATCGGTCGACTAAGACTATGGGGATTTCCTCGCTAATTATTGTAAAGGATGTCAAAGGTAAAACCTACGGTGAAGCCTCTAAAGTCTTCGCTTCCAGGAATATACAAATAACTTGTTCCAAGATTTGCTTTTGTTCTTTCTCCTAAGCTCATTGAATAGCTTATGGAAGGTTCTATAAGCATTCCCCCACTTGTTTTTGTGGTATTTGAACCTATTCCTGACCCTATCAAAACGGCCAATTCAATTTTTTTTCCACTTGTACCAAAGTGCCAATCATATCCGGCCATAAGGCCTCCATAAGTAAAAGAAGAGGCCGTTGTCCCCGAATATACTTGACCTGTATACCCTGCTCCTCCAAGGAAAAACTTTTCACTATTATAGTTAATATAGCGCCACCCGTAGAGTAAGCCGCTGCCTTGACTGGTAGTGACCATAAATTTATTGTTAATTCCAATTTTGCTATAATTTTTGAGAGACTTTTTTTTATCTGCTGGAGCATCCTCTCCTAAGGCATTGAAGCTAAGTAAAATTAAAGCTGAAAGCAAAATATTTTTCATGGTAATCCTCTCTAACAGGTTTTTTTACTTTATCGGATAAAAAAACTTTCCATTTAATTTTCTGGCCAGTTATTTCTTTTATATTTTGAGGACTTGATTAAAATATAATTGTCAGAAAAAAATTCCTAAAGAAAGGGACAAATATGAAGTTAATCTGCCTTTATCTGGGCCTTTTAGTCTTGATATCTTATGCTCACTCTGAAGAAAATAAGGACTTTCAATGGGACTATGAAAATCATCCCCAAAATATGGTAGAAAATTATACGACAAAGTTAAGTGAACTTCCTACTGAAGGGGAAATCCTTAACAGGCCCTGGAGTGGTGACTATTGGCCGACTCAAAAAGGTGGTATTTCTTACAGGTGGTATGTTAAAAATCAAATTTCTGAGGATAGTGTTCAAAGATTCGGTTATGACATCCTTAACATGAAACAGTATGAAAAAAATCTTAAAAATAAAAAACACCTCATTGTTCAAAAAACAAAACTCGATTTTATAAAGGAGTTTGGTCCAAGAGAAGGACAAAAAAAATATACTGATTATATAAAAACGGCCCCCAAAGGTGTCATATCTCCTTCAGAGCTTTCACCTGCAGAAAAGTATGACCTTCTTATGGGTGATAAAAATTGGTCTTTAACGAGGTGGGAAAGAGAACGAACCGACATTATGAAGCTAGTTGAGGCCATAAAAATTGATCCAAAAACCAATAGAGAAGATATTATTCCAAGTTGGTGGGGAATCTGCCATGCCTGGGCGCCCGCAACCATCCTTTATAAAAACCCTGGACCTATCGGACTATCAGACCCTAAAACAGAAAAAAACCTTCCAATAAAGTTACGAAATTATTCTGGAATTGAAGTTCCCTTTGGAAGCTCAGACATCAAAGCTCTCCTTTCTATTCATTTTGATATTGCGGAATCAATTCCTAACACTGAAACTTTTTTGGGAAGCCGTTGTAATTTAGATATGGAAAATTACTATCAAAAGCTCGCAAGAGGAGAAATTAGTGAAGAAGAACTTTTTGAATTTTTAGAAAAAAACTCATGTAACGATACCAATGCTGGGAGCTTCCACATAGCTTTGGCGAATTTAATCGGACATTACAAATCTGGGTTTGTCATGGATCATGACCGCGGGAGTGAGGTTTGGAACCAAGGAGTTGTTTCATATAAAGTTATAGAGCAAAAAGAAAAAGAGGTTCCCCTAGACCTAAAAATGACTGTTTCAAAAATTATATCAATTGTAAATGAAGTCACATGGATAACTGAGATTCACCAAAAGTGGCAAAAAGTTATTTTAAAGGGAAGAAACGGTCTACAAATGAGTTCTTACAAATACGAACTTTACCTTGATCACGCTGGAAATATTATCGGTGGTAAATGGATAGAAAAGAAAAATAATTCCAGCGAGTCCTGGAAAGATCGCCCTGACTTTTTATGGATGAGGCCAAAAGTTAGTTTTAAGAGTGGCCTTCCAGGCCTTCAAAAAATTTATAATTTTTCTCAGGGAAAAGTAGAGATCTTTAATGCAAAAAAAATGTGGAAAAAAAAATCTCGAAAAATTATTAACGCCCAAAAGTTTATAAAAAATACTCGAGATTTAACAAAAGAAAGAAAAAAAGAAAAAGAAAATTATATCGAAAGCTTAAAGTTAAAAAGTATTATGGCCTTTAAATCAAGAGTTGAAGACCTAAAAAAGAGAAATAAAAAGATTAAAGAAAAGTTTGGTGGGCTACTTTCAAAAGCAAGAAGAAATATTTTCAAAAAAACAAGAGAAGTCATCAAGAAAAGAAGACACCTTGAAAAAAAGGGCGATAAAGTCCTCTGCCATACCTTTTACTATACAGATGCAAAACAAAACTATCGAGATTTTAAAGGACTCTCCAAAAGTATTTCTTCGGCATGTGAAATTGCTCTTAAAAATTGTAACAGGTATAAACAATCAAACAAAATAAGAGACAACACAGAGTTTTGCTTAAAAGGAAAAAGCGAGGATTACCTCTACTCCTGTAACTATACTCTTTACGCTAACCCGGATCCTATTCGTTGGTTTATAAAAAAAATAAAACGGGGAAGAAAAATGGGAACTTTTTCTCATAAAGCATTTTTAGAAAAACTGGCCTGCCAAATCCCAAAAGAAAAGTGCCAAAAGCGAGTCTTTTGGAACAGGTCATGTAAAAAAGAAGTAAAACTGCCTTTCGTAAAACTATAAAAGGCCCATTCTTTTTAAAAAATTTGCTGTTAAATGGGCCGTTAATCCCCATATTCGGTAATCTTCATAAAGAAATTCATAGAGAGGATAACGGATGCCTTTGTATTCTCGATCAGAAACTTGAAAAACCTTCTCACTGACAAGGTCACCAAGCCTTACCAAAAAAACCTCCCTGACTTCCTTTGGATTGTAATCAAACTTTTCAACAGTGAGAGGCTCTTTAAAACAAGAGATCACAGGGGTAATATAATACCTCGAAATAAGTGAAGGCATGATCGGCATAGAACCCAAAATTTCTAATTTTTCTTTCTCAATCCCTACTTCTTCAAAATTCTCTCGAAGTGCACAGTCAATAATAGACTCTTCATCCTGTTGCCTTCCACCCGGGAAACTAATTTGCCCTGCATGGGAAGGCATTTCATCCGTCCTAGTAGTAAAAAGCAACTTTAAGTCCTCCAATCTGTCTTCTTTTTGAGGACAAGAAAGACAAAGAATGACTGAGGCCGGCCTATGGGGATTCTTTTTTACGTAATCTTTTACAGAGGTTAGAGTTTCAGGTTTATTAAAATAAGGTAAATCTATTTCCAGTGCTCTAGCAACTTGGTCTTTGAGATCTTTTTTATCCAATTGAAAACTCTTTTTTTTAAGGTAGAGGCCTTGCTAAGAGGGCCCTCTTGAGATGATATATCTTCCCCCTCCCAACAGAAAGGCGTTCTTCGTCATTAAAACTGGGGTGAAGAAAAGGATCTCCTAAGTTTTTTTCCTGGTCGCCAAACTTTTTTATACGAAAGACTTGCCCTTTTCTTAAACCATAAATACCTGTGGCATGTGTCGATATTGCTTCAAACTTATTGACACTAAGCAGCTTCCATTTTTTTTCGTTTTCTACCCAAGAATAAACTTTCCGGTGTTTTTTTTCAAAATAAAGAATCTTGCCATTATAATAATGAAATTGTCCTGTAAGTTTCCTTTCTTTTATTCCTTCCTGTATTTCTTCCCAAATATCCCCCCTATCAAAAGATTGGTAAATACTTTCGAATCTTAGAAGAAGTTGTTCATTGAAAGCATAAACTTCAAAACTAGAATTTGTACCTGAATCCAAAGTATTGACAAGCTCCCACTCTCCCCGGCCCTCACTAAAAATATCATCCATTCTAAATACTTTGAGCATTTTTTCATGAAATAAAAAGGCCATCAGGGAATCACCGACAACAACATATCGACTCTTTGGCAATTCGACAAAATCATTGCCTGATATCTGATTAACACCTGGGAACTTATCAGATATTTTTTTAAAATCTTTTCCTGCATTTAAAGAGAGAAAAGTTTTTTTGCCATTAAGACCTGTTATAATAACATCACCGCGACTGTAAAAACCAGAAACTCCTTCTAAATGGCCTAGCTCCCCCTCTCCATAATTAAAAGGAGTCCATGGCCCGCCTTCTAATCTCGAAAAAAGCCTTTTAACCAAATATGACTTTTTACCTTTAGTTTTCATTATTGACCTTATCAAAAATGACCTCTTTCCCGAAAAGTAAATCATTAAAGGGTCAGGGAATAATATGTCTTTGTCATAATCGTTGGACCAACCTTGTACCTTCCCCCACTTTTTAAAATGCGCCTCTTTTGTAAAATACTCCGAATATCCTTTTTCTTTGTATTTCAAAGTTAAAAATTGCCCTTTTTTATCTAAAAAGTAATAAACACTTAATTTTTCTTTTGGAAAAATAAAAGTTATATGGCCACCACGATTCTCTCGCAAATCAAGAGATTGATATTCTTTAACTTCATATTCACCTTCACGACCAAGATGGGTCAACTTACCGTTGTCAAATGAAATAAGACCTATGCCAAGGTCAGAAACCCAACTCCCATTTAGCCGAGATTCGTTAGCCTCTTTACAAGAAATTGCCAAAATAAAAATAAAAAAGAAATAATAAATTTTAATATTATTCCTCTTTTTTATAGGCGACGAGAGTAAGTCCGGTCTCATCCTCAAAACTTTTGACAAGTTCAAGATTATTTTCAGACAATTGGGCCAAAGCATACTTTTTTTCCAAAGCAATTAAACTTACCCCCAACCGACTTTCTAATTCTTTTAACTTTAAAAATTGATCTGAGTTTAACTTGGCCACTTTAAATTCACTATCTCTCATGATTTTTCTCCCATCCATTTAAATTCCCCGCCTTTTTTTATCGGGATTTTTTAATTTTTATTAAAGGGCACAAAAAATTTCTTTATAAATAATATTTGACGTCGAATAATTGAAAAGAGAGTCTCTTATATGGGCTTTTGATGGAGATTCCATGAAAAAAATCATTAAATTAATTTGCTTTGTGCTTTTACTTTGCCAATCTTCTTTTGCTGCCGAAAGAATTACTCTCCTTGTCGGTGAATGGCCTCCTTTCATAGGAAAAAAGTTAAAAAACCATGGTTTCGGGTCTCAAATTATAAAAAGGGCCTTTGAGAAAAAAGATATCAAAGTTAAAATCCGGTTTACTACTTGGGAAAATGCATTTGATTGGACCAAAAAAGGAAAGAAAGGAGACGGTACCTTTTTTTGGTCTAAAACCAAAGAAAGGGAAAAAGATTTTCTCTTTAGTATTCCCACGATGGTCGAACGTAATGTTTTTTTTCATTTAAAAACAAAAAGAATTCGTTGGAAAAGAGTTCGAGATCTCCGTTATAAGAAGCTGGGAGTGGTTAAAGGTTTTAGCTATGGACCGGAACTTGATTTGGCCATAAGAAAAGAACAATTTAAAACAATCGTTTTTGAAAAAACGACACTACAGAATTTTAATAACCTTTTCCTTAAAAAAATTGATCTCTTTCCTCATGAAGTTTCAGTTGGCTACCACGAGCTCCAAAAAAGCTTTCCAAAATACAAATATAGAAAAGTTGTTCATCATGAGAAAGATATTGGAAAAGATTACACCTACCTCCTCATGTCTAAAAAGAAAAAAAAGAAGGGCACAAGGCTGTTAAATTTATTTAACCAATCTTTGGCAGAAATGTTTATAGATGGTGAATATGAAGAGATTTTCAATAGAACTGAAAAATAATCTAAAATTGGCCTATCTTCAAATTTTAATTTAGATTGTACTTAAAGTTTTACTTCAGGGAGTTCCTTTGAAAAAGTTATTGGCCTTTAGTTTTTTACTTTTATGCAGTTCGGTTCAAGCAAAGGAGCTGGACCAGTCTCTTATTAAAGTAAGTGGCAAATGTAAAAAAAGAGTTGCCACAGATAGAAGTCGTCTTGAAATTAATGTTGAGAATTCAGGCCAAGACCTTGACGCGCTTTACAATTTAACTTTATCAACTTATGAAAAAATTCTTAAAGAAATTAAGCAGCTAAAACTAAAAAATTCTTCTCTAGAAACCTCTTCCTATCAGGTAAGGAAAGAATATGATTGGAATAAAGGAAAGAGAGTTTTTAGAGGCCATAAAGTTTCCATTTCCATTTCTGTCTCTTCTTCAGAGACAAAAAAAATGACCAAAATTATTGCATTAACCAATAAACATAAAATTACTAATATTAAAGGCCTAAACCAATTCGTTTCTGACGAAACCTTCGATCAACTAAAATCTGATTGCCTTAAGAAGGCCGTCTTGGACGCGAAAGAAAAAGCTCTCTCCATGGCCAGGGCATTGGGAAGAAAGCTAGGTAAGCACTTTTATCTCGTTGAGGGACTCCAAGAATCAAGTCGTCCTAGACCCCAATTTCGAACTGAAATGATGGCCATGAAGTCAGTTTCATCTAGACAAAGTAAGGGTCCTACGATTGGTAAAGGACATAGAACTTTCAACTTTTTTGTGACAGGTGAATTTGTCGTTAAGTAAAATTTTTGTAAAGATCTTCCACATCTTTAGCGTACTTCATCATAATAAATTTTCTTTTTAGTTTCATAGTGGGAGTCAATTCCCCTGTAGAAACGTCAAAGAATTTAGGAAGAATAATAAACTTCTTAATGGTTTGAACCCTAGCAAGCCCCTTATTTATTTTTCCAATTTCTTCTTCAAGGTAATTTCTAATTTTAGGGTCTTTTGAGTACTCCTCAAAGTTTTCTTTCTTATCAACGCCCAGAGGAGTTAAAAAACTATCAATAGTTTCATGGTTAATGGTGATCAGAGCAGTTAAAAACTTTTTCTTATCCCCAATGACAACAGAATGACCTATGAGTTGAACTTGATTAAGTTTTCCTTCAATCATCTGGGGTGCAATATTTTCACCGCCTGCAGTAATGATAATATCTTTTTTCCGATCAGTGATAAAAAGGAAACCTTCCTTATCTATATGGCCGACATCACCTGTATGAAGCCAGCTCTTTTCATCTAAGGCCCCTTTTGTCGCCTTTTCGTCTTTAAAGTACCCAATGAAAACATTTAGACCCCGGATAAGAATCTCACCATCATCTGCTATTTGAACTTCTACATGAGGAAGTTTTACCCCTGCAGAACCTAGCTTTGTCCTTTCAGGAGTCGAAAATGTGGCCGTTCCAGCGCACTCACTCATTCCAAAAACTTCACATAAAGGAAGCCCCAAACTCATAAAAAATTCTAATGTTTCCTTGCTAATAGGGGCCGCTCCTGTCAATTGATAACGGCAACGATCAAAACCTAGTTGTTTTTTTACTTTTGAAAAAATAAGCATGTCGGCCAATTTGTAAGAAAAGGTTCTAGGAAGCCCTTTTTGTTCTCTATAGCCACTTTCTAAACCAACTTTTTTGGCCCACTTGATAATAAACTTCCTGACAGGACCACTCTGAGCACCTGCCATCATCATTTTTTCTTGAATTTTTTCCCAAATTCGAGGCACTCCTAAAAATAGTGTTGGCCTCACCTCTCGAAGGTTTTCACCTAATTTTTCCATACTTTCCGCAAAGAAAACCTGTCCTCCAACAATCATCGTTCCAACAATCGTGATTTCCTGTTCGGCCACATGGCTTAATGGAAGATAACTCAAAATTGTTTCATCGCGGTCTGTATAAAATTGAGTGATTGTTTTTCCAGTATTATAAATGAGGTTTTTATGAGAAAGCATCACTCCTTTTGGTTTTGCTGTCGTTCCGGAGGTGTAAACAAGTGTCGCCAAATCTTCTGGTTTTTGCTCGTCTCGTTTTTTTTGAAATTCTTCTTCAGAGAACTTTTTTCCTATACTAGGGAGGTCTTCCCAACTATGTACCATTGGATCATCGTCTTCACCCTTCATGAGCACAATGGCCTTAAGTTCGCTTAACTTCGGCCTAATTTTCTTTACCTTTTCTAATTGAATTTGGTCCTCAACAATAACGATACTCGAATCGCTATGCTTAATAAGAAAGTAGCACTGATCTGGAGAGCTTGTTGTATAAATCCCAACAGGAACTCCTCCTCCCATAATAGCAGCGATGTCTGAAACAACCCACTGGACACAATTAAAGCCAATAATAGAGACACCCTCGCCTCTTCTTAAACCCAATTGGCAGAAGGCCCTTCCAATGAGACATGTAAGTTCATAATACTCTTTCCAAGAAATGAACTCCCACTTGCCATTAACTTTGAAATTTAAAGCATTTTGATGCTCACACGTTTTGGCGGTTCTTTCTAATAACTCTCCGATTGTCATTTTATCCAGATCATCATGATAATCTAACATAGAAACCTCGTACCTCTATTTTGTCTTTCATTTAGGATAATGGATTTCTTTTCAAATTTATAGTCTTAGACCAAAACCTTTTTTGATTAATATCAGGCAAACAAACCATAAAATGATGACAAAAAAAAGGAGAATAAAAAGGGACCAAAAAACAGGCACGTCAGAATAGTCTAAAAGCCCATACCTAAAGGCATTTACAAGGTAGAGTATCGGGTTGATCAAGGAAACTTTCTGCCAAAAGTCGGGTAAAAAGCTCAGAGAATAAAAGACACCTCCCAAGTATGTTAAAGGTGTCAAAACAAAAGTAGGAACAATAGAGATATCGTCAAACTTCTTAGCGAAAAGTGCATTAATAAACCCTAATAGAGAAAAAACAAGTGTCGTTAATATCATTGTAAAAAAGGTAAAAAAGGGATGCTTAATCGATAGGGGGGAAAATAAAAGGGAAATAATCGTTATAAGAACTCCTACAATGAAACCTCTCATAACTCCACCGCTCAAGAACCCCAAAAGAATTGTCGACGGATAAAGAGGGGAAACTAAAAGCTCCTCAATATTTTTCTGAAACTTGGCACTAAACACAGTCGTCACCACGTTCGTGTAAGAGTTCGTGATGATCGCCGTCATAATAAGCCCAGGTATAATAAAATCGATATAGGCGAACCCCTGCATATTCTTGATTTGGGCCCCAATAAAGTTACCAAAAATTAAAAAATAAAGAGTTATCGTTATGAGAGAAGGCAAAAGAGTTTGAGTCCAAATTCTAAATAATCGAATCATTTCTTTTCGGAGTATGGTTAAAAGTCCTACAAGTTGAACTTTAAGCATCCTGTTCTCCTCCTTCGACTAAATTGACAAATAGCTCCTCCAAACGATTCACTTTGTTTTTTACCCTTCTAACAACAATTCCTTTATTTTTAAGGTCCGCCATAAGGTCACATAAAAGTTGCGTTTTTTTTAGCCGTACCTCAAGAGTTTTTTGATCGACTTTTTCTAGATCAAATTCCAGAGAAGGAAGGTCTTCTATTTCTTCACAATAAAGAATGTAAGTTTCGCGATTCAATTTATGAAGCAAGGAAGATGTTGAGTTATTCTCAATGATATTTCCTTTATCGATAATAGCAATATTCTTACAAAGTGATTCGGCCTCTTCGAGATAGTGGGTTGTAAGAATTATAGTCATTCCCGTTTTATTTTGGGTCTCTATGAAGTCCCACATTGACCTCCTCAAACTTATATCGACTCCAGCGGTCGGTTCATCAAGAATGAGTACCTCTGGGTTATGTACGAGGGCCCTGGCAATCATAAGGCGCCTTTTCATACCTCCTGAAAGCCGACCGGCCGGAACATTTAATTTATCCGAAAGACCCAAGAGCGCTAACAGCTCCAAGGCCTTACCTTTGGCCACCGAATGCTCGATACCATAAAAACCGGCCTGATTCATGACTATCTGAAGACAAGTTTCAAAAATATTAAAATTAAACTCTTGAGGAACAACCCCTAACATGCTTCGAACGCTATACGGGTCAGTATCAAGGTCAACTCCATGGACAGAAACCTGCCCAGAATTTTTGTTAATCAGCCCGCAAATAATTCCAATAAGTGTACTTTTACCTGCGCCGTTCGGCCCTAAAAGACCAAAAAAGTCTCCCTTTTCAATACTAAGGTCAATTCCCCTAAGGGCCTCTACCCGAGGTGGGTAAACTTTCCACAAACTTTTTACATTAAGAGCGTCCATTACCAGTCCTTTTTGGAATCAAGATTGCTGGTAAAAAAGTGAGATCTAAAATCAAGGCCGTAGAGAGAATGATAGAAGTCATAACTCCAAAATAAACGTTGGGGATAAAGGTTCCAAAGGCCAGAGTTCCAAACGAAACAACTAAAACAAGAGTTGTCATCATTAATGCAGGGCTTGTATAAATAAAAATAGAGCGGACACTTTCAAATGATGTCTGTCCTTGCTCCTTTAACCTTTTGTAGTTAGACAAAATATGAATTGTATCATCAACGGCAATACCTAAACAGACAGAGCCCACAATCACGGTACCTACATCCATAGGGCGTCCGGTAATGTAAAGAACGGCCCCACCCAAAATTAAAGGTATGGTATTGGTCATAAGGGCCAATACACCTATTTTTAGAGAGCGAAAATACAAAAACAAAAGAATACTTATACAAACAAGTGCGACACTGATCGATTGAACAAAAGAGCGGACCACATAGCCATTCAAAAACTGATAAAGCTTATTTTTTCCTGTTGTCGTTATATCAAGCCCCATGCTCCTGGCCTTATTTTCAATTTCTTTTACAGCGTCCACAACCAGGGAGGATTTTGAAAGTGTCCAAAGCGCTGTAATACGCATAGATTCTTTATTAATTGTCATTCTATCGTTGAGGTCCATCCCCTGGGGAAGGCTCATTGTATAAAGAAAAAGCTCTTGGGCAATGGCCTTTTTATCTTCAACAAGTCTGTATTCCTTTTGATTGCCTCCGTGGAGAGAGCGATGAGTAGATTTTAAAATATCAATAATCGAAAGAGCTCTCGTTACATATGGCCTTTCTTGGATCCAATTTTGAAACTTCTCAACCTTTTTTAAAAACGCTGGCTCCTTTATTCCCTCGGGCTTCCCTGTCCGAATCATAATTTCTAAACCTCTGGCCCCTCCAACTTTTTTGGTAATAAAATCTTGGGACTCTCTCACCCAATAACCTTTTTTAAAATAAAGATAAGGATCAGAGTTCACAGTATTTTTTAAAGAAAGAAAAATGCCAAGAAATGAAAGAGCTATAAAGCTGTAAATAAAAATAAGTCGCTTTTTTTCTAAAAAGACCATATACCTGTCAATGAATTGATTAAGCCTGTTTTTCTTATCCTCAGTCCATTGTCTCGCAGGCACAGGCAATAAAAAAATGAGTCCACCTAAAACAAAATAAGTATAGGCCCAAGCAAAAAGCACTCCAACTCCTGCCAAAGCCCCCATTCCTGAAATGGACTTAATATTGACATTGGAAAAGCTAAAAAACCCAATTGCCGTCGAGATAGTGGTTAAAACGGTCGGTACAAAGTTTTTTAAAAGAGAATACTTTGCGGCCTTTATTTTTTCTTGCCCATCATAGATGGCCCTATAAAAAACGGCAAGAATATGAACACTATCAGCGATACCAATTCCAATTAAAATTTGAGGGACGGCGGCAGTCCCCGAGGTTATAGGAAAGCCTAAAAGTGCACCAACAGAAAAAGTTGATCCTATAGTCAGGCCAATAACCAAAAAGCAAAGAAGAATCCCCCAAACCGTTTTTAAAGTAAGGTAAAGAAAAATAGTAGTTGCGATAAAAACCAACGGTAACATTTTTGAGAGATCAATTTTTGTGGCCTCTTCAAAGCCGTAAGTAATAGCCGGTCCACCAGTAAGATAGAGACGATGGTCTGTTCTTTTAGAATTTTTTAAAAGCTTCTTTGTTTCATTTATTGTTTTTTTAAAGTCTGGTGCTTTTATTAAACCAGGTTTTAAACGAGCAAAAAGCATCGCCGTTTTCCCATCACGACTTATAAGGTAATCAGGAAGAATCTCATGCCCTAATGCAATCCTTTTTCTCTCTTTCAAAAAGGAAAGATTAAAACTTTCCTCTTCAGGTATAAGGGGTTCAACAATAATATCGTCACCCTCTGCATGAACCCAATTATAATTTGTGAGAGAGTCAACTCGAATGACTTCGGGAAGAAGCCACATTTTTCTGGTCATCTCTTGGAGAAGCTTAACAGAATCCTGATCAAATATTCCTGAAGGGCTATGTATTGCAATGACTACGGAGTCATCATTTCCAAATTTTTTTTGAAAATTGTTAAAGTCTTTAATCATAGGATCATCATCATAGAAAAATCCTGTATAACTAAAGTCCGCTTTTGTTTTAACTAAGAAAGGAACGAGAGAAAAAAAACAAAGGAATCCTAAAATAAGAGAAATCTTGGATTTTTTTTCGATGAACCTGACAACTTCTTCAGCGAGTTTTGGCACTTTGAGTTCGTAGGCCATTAGAGGTCCTTGAATAAGATATCTTAAATAGATATTAAAGAAACAAAAAACCCAAGTCCAGAGAGAAAATTCAGAAGATCATTACATCTCCTCCCTGTAAATCGTCATCCCCAGAATCAAAATTCCCCTTCATGAATTTATCGATATCATTAACCTCAGTCCTCAAATGATTATAAACATGACCTTCTTTCATGGCCAAAGACCAGCTGTCTCTTAAAAGTACTTTTTTCTCTTTTGGGAAGTGTTTTTGGGCACTCCCTAACAAAGTTACACTTTCCCCTTCAATTTTATTAACAACAGGAACACCTAGGTTTAGATAGTCCACCTGCTCAAGCGACTTTTTTATAGCGGCCATAAACATATTAGAGTACTCAGAAAACAAACCAATTCCCACGTTTAAAGAGTGGTCCTTCTCCCAAGGGAAACAGCTTTTCACAAGATCACCGACTATTTTCTCGTTAAAAAAGACCATGAGGTTTGTATTAATCGTTTGACCTCTTGCTGCGACAAAGCAGCAGTAAGTTAACTCATTCCAGATATTAGTAACTTCATTAGAAGTCACTTCTTCTCTTTCGGTTGATTCCTGGAATATACGAACACTAGACTCTCTGCAATAATTTTTAAACTCTAAAACAACCTTGTCTTTCAAATTCATCCTTTTTATTTATTTTCTTAATAAAAATTAATGCATGAAGTATAAAAAAACAAGTTTGAAAATTTTTAGAGAGAAAATTCCTTTTTAAGAGACTTTGACACGAAGTTTTTTAGTCGTCTTCCTCTATAAACTTTTTTGGTGTAATCATATGGATTTAGGCCATCTATTTTCACCCATCGAAAAGGAGAGAAGAACAAATAAGCGTGAACATTGCTTCTAGAGATCCAAGAAGAACAGTTCCGAGGCTTTATAGTCGATTGATAAATTCCATTAGGGGAAAAAACAAGGTCTTCATGATCAGATATAGAAATATCTCCAAAAAACCTACTCATGACAATATCGCGACTTCCTTGTATAACACCAACGTTCCAATGAGAAAACTTTTCACAGAGGGGCGGAAAAAACCTTGCCAAATTTCCACTTTCAAGACCCGTTTTAATGCCATATCTCGAAAAAGCATCACTAAAATCTTTTCGAAAGTCCGGAGAAAACTTTTCCCAAAACTTTTCTCCAAAATGCATCCCCGCCGAATCGATAATAAGAGTCCTTTTCAAAGAACTATCCTTAGGCATAAGCTTATCAAAAGTGGGAAGGTGAACAAGCGTACCAAAAGCACCCGCTGAAGAACCATAGACAAAAAGGTCTTTAACTTTTGACCAATCAAGATAACCAATATCGGCCAAAAGCTTTAAAGATTTTTCAACGTTGGTCCTTCCAAAGTGAATCATTTCATTGTCACCGTAATAAGTTCTATGCGTTCCAGCATAAACATCAGCGGTACAATAAGGAAAAATAACATGCCCATGGCCTGCCAAAAAGTTTTGAGATTTTTTTCGTCTCGAATAAACGCTTTTTAGAAAGAGGAATTTAGAAGGAAAAAGTGGAAACGCATGAGGAATAACACCAAAACAACTTTTTTTATCCCAACAAACTCCACCCGGTCTGAACTCAAAGGCCCATTTTGACTTTCTTTTTTTATCTATAAAAATTTTATATGCATCACCATTTCCACAAAAAGCACCAGGAACAGTAAGAACTTCATAATCACGATAGGGGCCCCGGCCAAAAGAGGCATTAATCGTCATAAAAAGGCCAAATAAAAGTATTAAAACATTTTTTACACAAAGCAAAATAGTATCCTTCGTTCTATTTCAATAATTTGGATCTAGAATTTATAATAAAAGAGTTTTCTTTGGAAACGATATTATTGCCACATTTTTTCATTTTTTCTTACATTCTTAATGCCCATAGCATCAAAAACGATAATTTAAAGGAATCCTTTCAAACAATTAACAAAGCTTAAACACCTTCCTCTTCAATTTCAGGTAGAAACCTCCCTAACAAAGGTTTTATATGAGTAAAAATCTTATCCTCTTTATTTTTCTCCTCATTGTTTTTTATCAAATTAAAATATCAACACCTTTTCCCGCCAGTTGATCCAATAAGGGCCACGAGGGCCCTTTCTATTATTTACAAGAGCAAACGCTCATTTTTCCAGGAACGGTAGTCCACCAACCGCCTTCCCATTTTGCATTTTTGCTTCTACAAACATTCGGGCATTTCTTTTGAGCATCTTTTTGGTTCCAAATAGGTCCTGCATTTACCGTAAAAGGCTTTCTTGGTGGAGCGATAGTTCCAGTTGGATAAGGAACAGAGGCCGGTGGTCGGTTCACGCCAGGCCTTG
The DNA here is from genome assembly GCA_028346125.1 of Bacteriovoracales bacterium. GTDB lineage: Bacteria > Bdellovibrionota > Bacteriovoracia > Bacteriovoracales > Bacteriovoracaceae > UBA7317. Next base: position 15,885 of record JAOMEV010000012.1, read on the forward strand.
TCGAGATAGGCGGTCTTCCTGGCCTATAACCTGGAGGGTTAGGCCTTGGAGAATTTCTATTAGGAATGACTTTATTTCCAACCCTGACAACTCCCTTTTTGCAATAAAGGTTTCTCATCCTTCTTCGCTTCTGCTTTTTATTTCGTGCCCTGCGGATCCTTTTCCTTATGACGTCTTGGCATTGGCTTCTCGCCTTAGAACAAGCCATTTTAGGGTTTTCGTCCTGAGCACGGTAGGTTCCCTTATGGGCATTTTGCTTTCTGTGGAAAAGGCTCACTTCACAAAGAGGGTATATTTTATTTCTGTCCCCTTGAGTACAGAAGTTTTGTGTTCCTCTGGTGACAAGGTTACAATCCCTTCTTGCTATTTGACAGGCCAATTGCATAGTGACGGCCTCTACTCTAAACCTTTCGATAAAGTCTCCATTGGGCCTATACATACTATATAAACAACTAAATTTTTTCTTTTTTCTCCTTTCTTCTTCTAACCTTTTTAAGCGCTCTCTTTCTTCTCTTTCAAGTCTTGCTTTTAAGGCCTTTTTATCGGCCTCAATTTGCCTACGCCTCATTTCTTTTCTTTCTGCAACCAATTCCTTTGAGCTTTTTATAAATTTCTGAGCAAGCATCATCTTTTTTACTGTTTTCTTAAAAAGCTTTAAAAGTTCTTTACCTGATCTCTTAGGTGCAGATGGCTTTTTACCTGAAATAGAGTCATTATAAAGGCCTTCTAAGGCCTTCATTCCTGTATCAAAGCGGGGCATTTGCCTTGTCCATAGAAAGTCAGGCCTTTCATAAGTCAACCAATTCCCGCCGACAATATTTCCATTATAGTCTATGAAAAGTTCATAATTATATTTTTTGGGCTTAAAACTTTTGGGATTAATTTCTTTTTCCCAAGTTTTAGGAACTTCTCCAATATAGGTTAAGACTGTTTCTATTGTTATAATTTCGGAAATATAAAAATTTTGAATATAATTGTTATGGGTCCTTCGCCCTTTAATAACAGACTGATATCCATAAGCGGCCTGATTCCAAACTTCATCTCCCCTTGTGACATCCAAGATAAAGCCCATTCCTGTAGTTCCAATAGTATTTGTAATCGTAACGTGAAAAGAGCCAGCATTAGTATCACTACAGGCCTCATCACTGAAGGCCTTAAGATACTCATCTTTTGAAATTTCACCTGCTGTATACTTTTTATAAATGCTTTTTAAAGATAAATTACAACGACTTCCCATAAACTTTGTTGGAGATTTAGCAAACTCCATATGAAGGTCAAGAAGGGCCTTAATATCGGAAGATCCAAAAGGAATTTCAACTCCTGTCTTTCCAATGGCCTTTATTGGCCCAGGGTTATCATACAAGACTGTCGCCGGTGCCCAGTTATGACAAAGACCAAACCACTTTGGTATTTTGTGAGAAGAAACGTATTGTGGTGACCCAGGAACTATTTTCATAATCCCCGTTCTATTTCTTTCCCATTTAGTTATAGACCAATTTTTATCACCCACGTAAAGATCGTACTTTTCAGCAGGAGAAAGGGTTCTTAAATCAACTCCTTTCATATTGTTCATGTCATACAATTTATAACCATAACGACTTACATCTTTTGTATTTTTTGTTAGCGGAAACCACCTATAAGTAATTCCCCCTAAATATGTCCCCCAATAATCACCACTCCATGGCGTTTTTGTTAACCTTCCTTGTAAAGGGAGCTGCCAGAAGTTGGTATTGAAACTTGTCATTAACGTTCCTGGATTGTTTACTTGATTCCAAAACCATTGATGGGGAATACTATCAGCTCGAGCAATAGTTATCAGGCCACAAAAAAGGAAAACCCTCGTCACTAACAAAAATAATTTTGACACTTTTTTCTCCCGAAAATTAAATAGTTAAAGACATTTTAAATGAATTTATTTTCAAAAAAAAGAAAGACTAATTTTCTTCCAAAAGCTCGAAAGACTTCAAAATTGCAGGAACAAAAAAGTATTGGCTGGCCATAAAGGAGGAAAGGTGACCACCTTCAATGGTTTTTAAAACTGACCTTTCTTCTCCTATACCCTCTGAAAAAAGTTTAAACAGTTTTTCTCCAGACCTTTTTTCAACCACATAATCATCGCGGGCATTTATTTGAACAAAGGTTCTCTTCCCAATTTTTTCAACGGGAAAAGACTTTATGAGTTTTTCCACACGATACTTTTCTAACAGTTCAAACAGGTGTGCCATGACTTCATCTTTTGGCAACCTTGATTCTTTACTCAACGTTTCCCAGTCTATTTGTCCCCTTAAAGCACCCTTAACCAGTGGTGAAGGTGAATGTCCGGCCAGGCATGGACTAAGGGCCAAATCACCACCTGTTACAGCTCCAGCACACCCTGTAATACCACCACCCATAGAAATCCCTGTAATACCCACCATTAATTCAGGAAAAGTTTTTCTTACCCAATCCACAAGTAATGATACCTCAAGAAGAGTTGCTCCAAGGTTTATTAAAAAATCAGAGACACTTCTTATAAAATGCCACTTTTGACCTTTTGGACGTCTATCACCATAAAATGGAATCATTAAAATAAGGGACCCAATACCCTTTTCTAAAAGAGGCTCCGCAATGAGCTGCTTTCTTACTTGAAAAGTAGAGTCTCCAGTTGAGGCGGCATGAATAACGATACCCTTTAGAGGTTTTCCCTCCAAGGGCCGTATAAGTTGGAAACTTCCTGTATGACACTCTTCTGGTAAAAATTGTGTAAAAGGGCCATTAAACCATACATTATCAATTCGGCAGGTCTTTGTTTGTTTTGCCTCTCGATACTTCCAAAACGGCTCAACTTTAATATTGGGCTCATGACCTCTAGCATAGGAATGAATAAGCCCTTCAAATTCATTAACCAGGGATAAGTCTCCAAAACCTTCCGAAAAAAACTTGGTGTTTTTAAAAGGTAAAAATTTATTATAGAGAAGAAGACTTAGATCAAGGCCACCCAAAGCAGCTCCAGACAAGTTTTTTAGATTATTCCGATAGTCCTTCATTACAAATTTCAGAGTAATACCCTCCGCTCATACTTCGACTCTTTTAGTTAGTTATCTCATTTTATAAAAAAAACAAAACCTTATGGTAAGTTTTTCCCTTTTACCCATTTGAAAAAAGCCATAATATTTTTTAGAATAAAAGGTAAACAAATAAAGGGTGTTATTAAAATGAAAATCTACTTAATGAGACATGGCGAAGCTGAAAAAAATCCTGGTTCTATCGAAAGCATGCTGACAGATAAGGGGATTGCCCAAGTTAGTGAAATAGCCGAAAGGTTAAAAGAAAAAAAAATTAATGTAGATGAAGTCTACCATAGTGGTCTGTTAAGGGCCGAAGAATCAGCATCAATCCTTAAATCAACGGTCTTTACCTACTTGGAAGATACTGAACGCTCAGGTGACCTTGCTCCTCAAGCAGAGCCAAAAAGATGGCAAAGCAAACTAGAAGAAGAAGATTATAAAAGTATGGATATCTTGTTTGTATCCCATATTCCTTTTTTAGATAAGTTCACAGAAACCCTAATCAATGATATCAGCGACATTCAATACGCCTGCGGAACAATAGTATGCCTTGAAAAAAATGAAGGCCAGGATTGGAAAATATTATGGCAATGGGACCCGTGATCCCTACAAGATAATTTTATCTAAAGCTTCTATAATTTTTTTAAACCGATTTGTTGGATACCTTCTATTAAGAAAGCTGAAAATAAGTTTCTTGTTCATTTTTCCATCTCCGGCCTCAATAACCCTATCAGTATATGCTTCGGCAACCATGAAATTAAGTGATAAAGGCGAAAGATTAGGGGAAAAATTCTCTGGAAATCCCACACCATTCAAAGCGCCATGGTGCTGACGTATCAAAAGATCAACACCTGCTGGCGACTTAGGAAAAATACGTGCCAATTCAGAGGCCCTTAAAGCATGATGCTTTAAAGTTTCTTTTTGTTCAAAGTTTAAATCTGCTTTATCAAAATCTTCCTTAGTCGATATTTTTGCCTGATCATCTGATTTAAGAAGAATGTCGTGAAAAAAACAAGCAAACATTAATTTTTCCTCATGTTCCTTTTTGGCCCAGTCAGCATGCTTTATAAGGTGAAGAGAAACGTATGAAAGAACCTGAATATGCTTATAAAGATAACTTGCTTTATTACTCAAAAGGTTTTTAAGCATTGATTTAAGACTTTTATTTTTCTTTACATCTTTGGCAATATCGCGAATACATTTTTTAGCAGAGTTAATTGTTTCTTTGGTTATTCCCATTTCACTAAATTTATCAGAAACAGTAGCGACCTGAATATCCCCGGCCACAACTCTTTCATTATCATTCAATTTGTCAAAAGAGAGCTCACTTATCATTTCATTTGAGATTTGATTAACTAACTTTAGTCGATCATTTTTTTGGATATAGATTTCGCTAACACCCATAGACATATAGTTTTTAACTTTATCTGAGGTAATTTCATCTCCTGGAGAAAAAAGTGGTTGGTAATTATTTTCATCACCGGGCTCTAAGAAAAAGGTTTTGCAAATAGGGCTTTTTATTCTATTGAGATAGTGAACAGGTATTGGAAAATAATTAGGGACGTCGAGACCGACCATTTCTGCTGCCGTTATGTTGGCCACCTGAGCACAGTTTCTTATAAGAGTTTTAAGGTCCACTCCTACATCCATAACAAGTGTTGAGTCGTCATTTTCTAAAGTCGCTTCTGATTTTCCTATAACAAGAAGTGGTATCTTAATATTTTCACTTTTCATTTTTTCCAAAAGTACTTCTGCTGTTTTAGATCCTTCCATTTCAGCTTTGGAAACAATTAAAGTTATTTTTTTTTCTTCTTTAAGAATTTCTTCTATCGCAGTTTCAACTTTTTTCGTAGAAAGGGGATTAAGCCCTAGATAAACTTTAAAGTTTAGGTTGTACAGATTTTCTAGTTCTTCATTATTTTCAATTAAAAGAATATCTGCCATATTACCATCCCCCAATTTGCTGATGGTAACCTTTCGTCATCTTGGAATTTTTATAAAAAGACAAAAAAGAGCAAACTTTTAGTCTATGAAAATATTTCGTTTGATTTTATTATCGAGAAATTTTTTTGACAAAAAAAAGGAGAGCGAACTCTCCTTTTTATCTATTAATCATTAAACATTCTAAAGTTTAGTTTGTACTTCCAAGTACTCATGGGAGTCGTCCCACTATAAATCTTTGAAAATTCAAACAAGTCTTCATCTAAAAAAACATTCTTTAATTTTCTTGGAGTATAGGTAAGGCTTTCATTCACAAGTCTATCATCGTTATTTAAGGCAATAAGAGATTTCGAAAGCTTACCGACCTCTTTTCTCAGAGTTACAGAAGCTGTAGAAGCTAAAACAGCACTCATATTACCTGTATAAAGCCCATAAGCTGCTGCTGCTAAAGGAATAATCGCCTCACTCATCTTTTGCATTTCTTTAATGTCATCTCCTTCTGACTCAATAATTGAGAAGTCTACTATGAGATGTCTATATGGAGTTGCATAACCTAGGTCAGCAGTTGGAAAAATAACTCTATCCTGCGCACTCAAGAAAAAAGATTGTCCCGCGCTTAGTCCCTTATAAATTTCGGAAACTCTTCCAGTTGTCGTCGCTCCATCAGTTGTATAGAAAAAGAAATAAATGTCATCTTTTAGAAAGTCATCTTTTTCTTCAATTACTTCTAATTGATAAGCATGAAGGGCCATTCGAGGCATCTTTAGTTTTTCAGTTGACCTTTCCTCTGGTCTTGCATCAACAGAGCTTCCTACAAGTGAGGACTCTTCTCGCCTTTCAATTGTATTACTCGAAGTACTTGTCTCAGATGGGGTTGATGGACGATAGTCAAAAGACCAATCAGAAAAATCTCCCGTAGAGCCGACAGGACCTAGTGATCTTAGTTCATTTACGCGAAGGACTTCATCCCCATGATTATCTTCTCTTAAAGCAAAACGATCCTCATCAAAGCTTTTTTCAGATGACTCCCAATTTTTTAATATTTTATTGAGATAAACAGGTGAAATATTTTTCGTTTTCAAAAGAGAAACCATTTCGCCTAGTCTGTTCCCTTTATCAAATAGCCCTGCTCTTTTTTCAAATTCCGGGTTAAGAACAATTTTGATTGCTTCTAAGGCCATCGGTAAGGCCTTGGACATTTCTTTTTGTTTGGCCATGGCATGATTTCCAAAAACCAGCATAAAACTTAAAGCTAATTTAACAATATTTTTTGTCATTTCTATTACTCCAAAGGTCGAAGTTCACTTTCGAAGCGTCACCATAAGCTATCAAATGCCGTTAGGCAAAATGTTAAGAGAGGTAGAAGTATTTTTTTCCCAAATACGCATCGCACAAAAACAATATCTATTGATTTACGAGCTCAGCCCCTGATAGATTGGTCCGAAGATTTTTAAATTTCCAAAAGGTGACTTTTCTCATCAATAACAATGGTTAGACCAAAGATGGCCAAGAAAGTTTTTACAACTCTATAAAAGGCCGAAGGTTTAAAAGCCTTATTTTAATTTTTGATTTCGCTTATAATAAAATCAGGCCCGAAAAGGAGGACTTAAATGGTTAAAAAAAGAATATTTAAAAAGAGGAAAAAAGTTAAGGTCCGAAAGAGTAAGCTTGTTCGAATTCTCAAGGTGACATCTCTTTTACTTATAACACCTGTTCTAAATTGGATCCTATAATTTATCAATATTAAGGTCAGCCTTCTTCATAGTTTTCGGATACTGTTTTTCTAGAGCGACTTTTTTTTCCAATAAAGTCTTTTGAAAAAAAGTAAATTAAAACACCAGAAAGGTAAAGGGAAAGGGACACCAGAACCACGATGATTGCCTTTCCTCCAAAAATACTCCACATACTATCCACCCATGAAAGTTTAGATTAAGTTCCAAACAATGCTTAATTATATTATGAATTTTTCTTAACATTCATTTCCTGCAATAAGATTTTAATAAAACCAGTATAATCAGCCAATTGGCCCCAATAAAGCCTCGAGATCAAAAAATAACCTTTATTTATAATTATGAAAATTTCTAAAAAATTGCCAATTAATTTTGGTTTTTATAAATAAAATTTAATTAGGTAGAAGGGGCATCATCAGGAAATATGAGAGTAAAGGTTGTTCCTTTCCCCAACTCTGAATTGACTTCAACTTTTCCATTATTTTCTTTCACTAAATTTTTAACGATACTAAGGCCTATTCCAAGACCTTTCACTTTATGGGCACCTTCTCTAGACTTTAAATTAAAGATTGAGTTTATTTTATTTTTATCTATTCCGAGCCCATTATCACTAACTTGAACAAATACTTCACCCTTATTTTTAAAAGATGATATTTTAATCTCTACATTTTCATCTTTAGAGTACTTTATAGAGTTACCTATAAGATTGGTAAAAACTTGATACATGGAAACATCATTACAAATAATACTTTCTGCCCTTAGCTCTAAATTTATTTTTACCTTTTTTTCCTCTATCTTTAATTGTAAATGCTCTAGCGCCATTTCTACTATTTTCAAAAGGTCCCTTCGTTTGAGGTCCACTTTGTCCACTGTAAAGTTAATAAGAATTCCGTTAATAATAGAAATAGACTTCTCAATAGCTTCCCGAACTCTTTGAATCATATTTTCACGCTTATCTTTATTTTCTGGATCAATACTTTGGTAATAATCAACATAAGTCAGTGCCACACCAATGGGATTAATAAGATCATGCGCAACAGTATAATTGTAGGTCTTCAGTTGTTCATTTTTTTGACTAAGCTCAAATGTTCTTATTTCAACTTCTTTTTTCAAAGTGACAGCATGATGTTGCTGAATTTCCTTGGCCTCTTTTTCCTTTTCTAACGCTTTTTCTTGGATAAGGTTAAAACGATCAGCAAGACCCATTGATATCAGAATAAGTTCAAAAGCATTTCCTAAAAGAACTCCATATTGTCTAAAGAAGTTTACACTAGGAATAATTTTGAAAATCATCAACGTATTAACTATAATGGAAAAAATGAGAACCCCAAAACCTGCCAAGAAATAGCGTGATGGCCTATAATTCATTCTTGTTCTCAAAAACCCACAAAGAAAAATAAAGGGAGTATAGAGAAGTAAATTAATATTCATGTAGAGAACCGAAAACTTCACTGGTATTGTAAAAGAAAATATAATTAAAAGAATATTTGTAAAAACAAAAACCATCATCAATATATAAAGTCTAGGAACCTTTTCCTTAAGCTCTAAAAATGAACTTGTAAATAAAATGACAAATACTCCAGCAAACCCCACAAAAATAATATATCCATTATTATTCATCCAAGGAAAGTCTTTAAAAAGATACCTTTGCGAATAACCCTGAATATTTGCAAACACAAGTCCAATAAAAACAACATAAGCAACATACAATAGGTAACTTTCATTTTTTGTAGAGATAAATATAAAGAGATTATAAATGGCCATTGTTATAAGGAGGCCGAAAAACATGCCAAGGATATAATCTTCACGGGTTTGTTCCCCAACAAAATAGGAAGGAGTAGAAAGACTTAGGCTTATTCTACTAATAACCCCTTTTACTCTTATAAAATAAAGACTGCTACTTCCAGGTTTAATAGAGAAAACCATAGGTTTGGCCTTAACATCCCTATTAGAAAATGGTTGAAAATCGCCACTTCTTTTTTCTTTCCATCCCTTTTCTGATTTTTGGTAAAACCGCACATCATTTTGCTGATAGTTATTAAAAGAAAGAAACCATGTTTTTTGATTACTTTTATTTTCGACTCTAAACTTTGCCCAAAAAGCAGACTTAGAAAATCCAAAATTGGCGACCATTTTTTTATTTGGTTTAAAATTTTTTAAATTTTCCACTTCATTGATAACTAACTTTGAAGATTTATCTTCTAAAATATCTAAGTGAGGCCCTAATTGAAAAAATTGTTTTTCATTATTGAGAACTAAAGGGTTATGATCTCCCCACGAAGGAAGTGAAAATTGAAAACAAAAAAGGATAAAAAGCTCTAAGTAAAAGCTGCTCTTTCTCATACTTTTTTTATCGGTTTTTATAATTAGGATATTAAGCGAAATTAAAATAAATTTAATTTAAAAAACCTGCTCTTTGATAAAGGAGAACAAGCCTAACAAGTCAATTTAAAATATGTAATTTCATTGGGTACTCCTAACCTATTTGGTGGCCCCCAATAACCGGTTCCGGGATTTGTGTAAATTTTCATGGTTTTATGGTTATTTAGTCCCTTAGGGTAACGATAAATCAGATTGACAATGATATTCCAAGGAAAAAATTGGCCTCCATGGGTATGCCCTGAGAGTTGAAGATCATATTTATTTCTTTCCGCGATACCATAAAGTTCAGGTCTGTGGTTGAGAAAAATTTTATAATCAAACTCACCTTTTGGAGCTTTTTCAACAAGCTCTTCCAATTCAACTTTTCTGCCACCAAAATATCGATTAGTGCGATCTTGGATTCCTGTAACAAGAATCTTCTTCTCTTTTATATTGAGAATATGGTTGGCATTATCTAAATCCTGAAAACCTAAATGAGAAAATGCCTTTTTCCATTTTTCAACACCCCAGTAGAACTCGTGGTTTCCAGAGACAAAGTATTTCCCAAAAGGAGGATTCAATTCCCCCAGAGGTTTTAAAACCTTCATCATTTTTTCGTCTGGAAACCCATCAACCATATCACCCGTAAGAAAAATAAAATCCGGTTTTAATTCATTTATTTTGGAGGCCACCGCTTTAACCATTCGCTCTCTTATAGTCGGCCCTACATGAAGATCAGAAATTTGAACAAAGCTTAAAACTTGTTCTTCTTTTTTTCCTTTTAAATTAACTTCCTTTACATCTGGCGTTGCTACGGCCTTTAATGTACCGACAGCTGCTGTTCCAACTGACCCTGCGAAAATACTTTTTGTCACAACTTTTTTAATGAACTCTCTCCGTTCTAAATTTTTTTCATCCTTTTTAATTTTTTCAAACGAAAAAAACCCTATATCAAAAATCAAGAACGAAACAATAAAATAGCTAAGAAAAGACATGGAACTATAACCCAAGAATATCCAACCGTACCCTAGAGGCCCATCTGGAGAAATTAAGCCTAAACGATAAAGGGTAAGAGGTGTTGCCTGAAGAAGAAGAAAAATAAATGTGAACAATAATGCGTTTTTTTTATCTTTAAACACATGTTTAGATTTTCTATAAAATAAATAATAAATTCCTACATTCATGGCCGTGAATACAACATAAAACATAATCATTCTTAGCATTATTTTTCCATTTTTTTGAGACCTTAAGTCTTCATAATAAAGTAAAGTTTTTTAGAGTAAATAAGGTTTTTTTAAAAGTTTATAAAAAAAAAAAAAACTATAATTGAAACTAATGTAAAATAAAAAAAAATATACTGGAGGGTAGATATGATTAAGAGGGCCTCAATTTTTTTTGCACTCTATCTTAGTTTCTTTACAAATGCTCACGCTGGCAACATTAACTTCGGCAAGGTTTTGGCCTGTGGTACAGATGCTGCAAAGGCCGGTTGTATAAAACCCAACAAAAAGCCCCAGTATTATGTTGAACAAAGTATTAAATACTTTCGGACCATGGAAACCTCAGTTAGCGTTATGGTTCAACCAAATTATTCCAAAAAAGTCGTAAGGTGGGAGTGGGAACCCTGGCTCCTCCTAACAGGTTATGGAAAGGCCAACCTTATTTGGACAGATACACTTTTAAAACTTTTTAAAACTGCTTATGACAAATTAGATTGCAAGTTTTTTAAGAAAAATCCCTTTGGACGCTGCCACGTTATTTTCGATTATGGTGGGTTAAAGTGTCCTATCTATGAGGAATTCACTTTTAACAGTCAAGGAGAGATGACTTTTATAGAAGCATGGACTGATAGGCCCGGTTATCTCCCCTACAAAGACCCCAAAGATCATTGGGCCGAGGGTAAGGATGTTTATAGACTTTCAACTAAAGTTCCAGGACTTGGAAATAAAAAAGGAAAAATTAAACTTGACTCCCGAGGCATGAAACAGATGGCAAAATACGATAAAGATGTTAAAGAGCTTGTCAAAAGGGCCAAGGCTCCTTACAAGGAATACTTTAAAGAATTAAGACATCACTCAAGTGACGTTTTGGCCGGTTGCGACCCTCCAAAACTTCTCAAACACCAATTTAATCGCTTCGATATTAAACAAGCTTTCAAAAAGTTTCACGCTCAAATAGAAAAGCAGAAAAAACAAATCAAAAAGAAATCAAAAGATTGGAAAAAAAGAAAATAGTAAAAATCAATGAAGGCCGTCAGAAGATGGCCTTCATTACTCTATGAACTGTTTTTCACTTGCTTTAACATGTATAGAGAGTTGCTCGAATGGGATGAGCATTTCCTTTTCATTGCATAATTCAACAAAGGCCCTTTGGATATAGCGTTCAAGAGTGTATCTTTCCTTAGCGATTGTCCCCTTGGCATCGACCCTTATCCATAAGTCAAGAGCATGTTCTCCTAATGAGCTAAACTCAACCATGACTGTTTTAATCCCACTCCCTAGAAGTTCATGATCGTTTAATTTTTGTTCCAGGCCCTCTTGAAAATATTTGATTAAAGGAAAGACATCTTTTTGATACTTGTAATCAAGCCTCAAAACAATTTCCACAAAAACCCCAAGAGAGAGGTTCTCAGGTGCGAGGGACATAAAGTTTTCAGTTTTATAATAATGTTGACTTCCGCCTAGAGTCTTAAGAATGACTTGATCTGGTGTTTGAATAATGATCTCTCCAAAAGTTTTATCAGGAAGAGATACCCAATCGCCCTTTTCTGTTGGAAACCACTTTTCTTCATCAGACCATGGCCTTGAGCTATATTTAACCATATCTCTGGCCCTTACAAGGAGCCTTCCCCCAGAAAGAGATTTATTTGTTAACGTTGAAAGAAAATTGAGTGTTTCCACTCTCCAAGGAACTCCATTGAAAATAATTTTCTCTCCTTCCCTAACTGTTCCTAAATTAAGAATCAATCTGGCCTCGTCTAAAAACTGAGGGGCCACTTGTTTTAATGACCAAATAATTCCCAAGATTAAAATACAGGCAAGAGTGACGAGGAGCCAATCATTAAAAAAGTAAAGACACAAAATGGAGAGAAACAAAGAAATACTAAAAGAAATTCCCCCATAAAGGGCCATAAACGTTTTTTTCAGAAAAAGAAACTTTTTAGAGAGATGAAGCAAGGCAAACAAGCGGTTTCTAAAAACCATGAAAGTCCAAAAACTTATGAAAAGAACAAGGGCCGCAAAGAAAAGGTTTTTGCCTTTTGTTCCAAAGAAGTCCGTTACAAAATCACCCACTTCATTGAGAAAGGGCCTCTTGTCTCCCTCTATTTTTCTTAAAGATCTTTTCCGAAACTCAACTTCAAACTCGAAATTCTTTTTTTCTTTTTCCAGATTAAGTTTGGCCTCTTTAAGAGGGTCCAACAGTTCATTAAATTGTTCACTTTTAATAAGTTCCTGAACCTTAAAAATGGCCCCTTCTCTAACCTGGATATCTTTTTTTAAGTTATCAATTTCAAAGTAAAGTTTTTCTATTTTTCGAGGACGTTCGCTGACTCTTCTTACACCGTCTAAAAGAGGCATAAGAATTTCTTTGACTTGCTTAGAAAGCTCTCTTTTGGAGACCTGTTTCCCTTCTTTTGGCCTTTCGATAAAAATACCAGAGGCCTTTTCAACAAAGAGATATGATTCAAATTCAATTTTCTTTTTTAGTAGCTTTACTTCTTTTGTTAGCTCAATACGTTTTTCATCAGATAAAGTTCTATCGTTTAATTGATCTCTTTTTTCAACGAGAACAGACTCTAGCCATCTCCTATTTTTTTGAATATTTTTTAAAGACTCGAATTTATCCGAAGAAGCAATCCCTACATCAAGAGAAGCAACATAAATAAAGAGAAAAGTTACGATGAATACAAAAACTCTCATAAGGGCCTTTTCGGTCACACAGCTTATTCTTGAAAAAATCTTGAGGTCAAACAAAATCTATTTTTAAAACAATAATTGTGTATTTTACAATTTAGAAAAAATGCCGAAAGTACCTTTGCAAAGGGGTTTTCGTGAAAGAACTTAACTTAGAACAAAAAAAAAAGATTCTTCAGTTTATTTTCAAAGAAGTCGCTTCTATAAATCCTGACCTTGAAGATACCCTTTATAAAGAGATCGATCTTTCTCCTCCTTTTCTTGAGGCCTTTATAGAGGAAGGGCCAGACGACTCTATTCAAGTTTTTTTTATTTTACAAAACAGTGGCAAGATTTTAGGGGAAGAGGTTGAAAACATTCATACGAAGGGAAGCCCCGACGGCGATAGAGTGAGTGAACTTATAAATATTTCTCTCAATTCAGATATTATTGAAGGAGTCGTCCGGATGGTTGGCGAAGAGGACGACCCAGATCGCTCCTCTTGGATAGAAGCAGGCTTCATTGTTCAGACCCATTTAGGGATGCCTGAAGAGGATGAAATTAAGGTCATCCTCGAAAAAACCATGAAGTCTTCTAAAAAGTTAAATGATTCATTCGAGGAAGAGCATTAATCGTTATTATTTCTTCCAAACCATCTCCTATCCCATTTTTTAAGATGCTTTGAATAGATTGGCCCCCAATTCTTTCCATCACTACTAACAGAAATGGAAAAGGTGACCCTGGAATTTCTAACAAAGAGGTACTTGGCCAATAGACCTTCAAGGCCAATTTCAGAGTCTTTACGAATAGAAATCGTATTTCTTCCGGCCAAAAAACGACCATCTTTATTTGAAATAACTTTTTTAAACAGATTTTGCTTGGCCCTAAGGGGGGGACTTTTATCAATTTTTATAAAAATATACTTGGGCTTACGAGAAAGTTTAAAACCTACTCCCACTTTTTTCTTTCCTACACGTCCCAACTTGAACTTACTAACCACCGAATTGTAATCAATATTTGTTTTGTATGGCTTCTCAAAGTTAATGCTATTATCAATTGTGTAGTCAATAGGGTCTCGATCAGTAAAGTTTTTGTCAGTGAAAGCATATTGTCCAAAAGACTGTGCGTTAGAAGCACTCACAGAAACTAAATATTTTTCTCTTTTCAATGTTTCTTTCAAAACTCTAATAAATTCAAAACCAAAATTAAATGTTTTAAAAAGCTGACTAAACTCTTTCGCCAACTCTTTCTTAGATTGTGCAGATTTTAAACGTATCCAATACTTTCTAAATCTCTTGGCCGCAAAGAGATTTCCACCTTCTTTAATATGGAGACCCATAAGGGCCGTTGGACCATAGACAAGACTTGCCGGAAAAAACTTAAGGCCATACTTTATTCTGTCATCCTCTGTAAGCCAAGCGCCATCTTTAACTCTGAATGCCCTCTCAAGAACCCTCCACATTTCATCCTCTGGGAAGTTAATAAACCTACTCACATGTCGCTCATTAAAAATCATCTTGTAGTTAAAAGAGGAGTACCCATAACTTATGGGTTTACGGCTACTCATACAAAGCTTTCTTAAAATTGATGGACGGTCTTCAGAAGTACGGGAGATACGTCTCAATATTTTTTTGGAGCAAGTTTTACGCGGTCCATAGACAGGAAATGAAGCGAACTTATGACGGTCTCCAATAATATTTTGAACTTTATCAACATATTGACGTAATTCAACACCACTTGTCTTCTTGTCCCACATATGTCCGTTTATTCTCAATGTGGCCGGCTTCCCAAATCCTCCATTTTCTTCCTCAAAAGTTGTTATAAAGGTTTGTCCCTGATCCTCGCCATGGCCAGTAATACTCCTGTAACCTTTACCATTTGAGTTGTAAGCACGAAACATTTTTGTCTTTCCATCGGGCGTAGTGAGCTCAACTTCACTTAATTTGTTTGTCGACCTTGAATACTGACTAAAAAGCAAGCTAAGGTTTATAGAAAGTCTACTGTGGGATCCCGTGCTTGTAGTTTTTCTTGTAAATGTTTTTTCAACCCCTCTTTCCTGGATTGTTAACTCTTCAGCTCTTTTAAAGTTACCTGTAGCAGCTTTTAAATAGGCCTCCATAGCATCCGACTCATTAAGGTTAAACCGGTATCCGACATCAAATTGCTGAAGCCACTCTTTTTTAGCATTGATGCTAAACGGTACAATTTGGACTCCGATTTTATCCAAGAGAAAAACTCCTTGGAAAGGAGTGTAATAGTCGCTTGGAGCACCAGCATTTCCAGAAACGCCTGCCGATTTTAGGCGAGTGACCTTAACCTGAACGCGGTTATTTTCTTCTTTTAAAACTGATATTCTAAAATCTCCATAAATAAAGGCCGTTACGGAGCTGGCAACATTGAGGCCGCCTACCCGTGGTATCTTTGGAGCCTTCCACCCTACATGGGCCGATAAACCGAGATGGCCTGACAAAGTATATGAATGAATCTCACCACTATCCATTTCAACGACTCTTTTTTTGGTGAAAGGCAATTTAAACGGGTGAGTCAAAAGATTAAAGATCTTAGAGTAACGGGCCTTGGTTAAAGGGTTATCCTCAAAGAAATCCTTTATCCTCCTTCTTTCGTTGGACCTACTTTCCTTTTTTAGGCCAAGTTTTTTGCCTTCTCTCATAAGAGATTTTGCATTTTTGTCCCAATCTGAAATAGGAGGAAGGGTACGTAAGGCGCCTGAATCGATCTGTCTAAAGTGAGCAATTTTAGTATTTAAATTGAGGTTAAGAGAGACGCCGAAGCTCCCTCCACTAAATGTATAGGAATTAAGAGGTATACCAAGAGGTAAAAAAATCGTGTCAACAACAGTGAAATTACTTTGCGGTGTCTTATTGTCATAGACTCTTCTTTGCGCCCGAAAACCCAATCTTACCCTTCCAGGGTAAAGCCAATTGTTAAAAAATGTATTATCATCCAGCGTATTCCAAATAAAATTGGAGGCGTCTCTCTCTATATTATCCCACTTGTTATCGACTTCCCCTTCCGGAATGGAATCCCAGTCAAGAATCTCAGTTCCTGGGGCATGAAATGAAGACATAAAAAGAAAACAAAACACAATAAAATTTTTATATTTCACTTTAGACATCGCAATACCTCTTTAAGGCCATGGTGACTTCTTCTGGCCAGAGATACTGTAACTAAAAATTATGGAGAAAGCAAAAACGGAAATTCTGGGACTAAGAAACCTTTTTATACTTGATTAAGGTCTCTTTTACCTTTGTTTCAACGGTTTCCAATTCGAAAGGTTTAGCGATGTAATTACTGGCGCCTTCACGGAACGCCAACTTTACCTGATCCTCAAAAACCTCACAGGTTATCATGATAAAGGGGAGGTCTTTAATACCATCAATGTCAGATTTTCTGATCTTTTTTAAAAGGTCTAAGCCTGATTCCGGCATATTCCAATCACAAAGAAGAAGGTCAAAAGGTTTTCCGCTTAGATGGGCCTGCTCGATTTTATCCCAGGCCTCCCCACCATTATGACAAGTGTCAATATTCGACATTCCCATACGAATCAAAATTTTTTTTACCAAAATACAAATAGGGGGCATATCATCTACCATGAGCACCCTAATTTTATCATCAAAAACCATTATTTACCCATTGCCACAGATTCTACTTATTATGCCATAGATTTAGGCCTAAGCTTCAAGAAAATGAGGGCATTTCACCTTTCGAATGCATGGGTCCAAGGCCCAACAAAAGCTTAAAATTTTTCTTTTGTTTATCCAAAATAAACCGATTATTTTTAAGAACTTAGACGAATAAAAAAATTCTATTTGATGGAAAAAAAACGACTTTTTATCATTTTATTGTTCTGCATTTTGTTTGTTCCGACAACAAGGGGCCAAAAGCCGCTCACAGTAAAGCCTTCCCAAGGTTTTTATCAGCTCGGTCCTCACCTTAGCTACTATATAGACAAAAACGTAAATTTAACCTTTAAAGAGGTCCTCTCCAAAAAGTTTATTCCCCTTGGAAATAAAACAAACTTTGGCTTTTCGGACTCAGCTTACTGGCTCAAAGTTATTATAAGTAACCCTAACAACGAAGACCTTTTCTTCACTATCCGTACTCCATTTTTTGACTTCATCGAATTTCACAAAAAAGAAAACTCCCTTTGGGAAACCATTCGAACCGGCGATAGAAGTCCCTTTTTAAACAGAAAACTAAACAATAGGTATTTTGCGTTCAAAATCAGGCCAGGTCGATCATCAACTTATTTAATAAAAATTAAAACAACGAGTTTTATTCCAATTAACATGACTCTGGAGAAAACTGACGACTTTCTGAAAAATTCCTCCTTTGAAAATATTACTTTTGGTTTCTTTTTTGGACTTATAGCAACTTTATTTTTTTCAAACCTTTTAGTTTTTTTCTTTACCAAAAAGAAAACCTATATCCTTTACACCGCTTATCTATTTTCTTACGGTACCCTTAATGTCTTCACCTCTGGTTTTGGATTTCAGTTTATTTATCCAAATATTATTTGGCTTCAACAATTTGGAGCACTTATCCCTACTGCCTTTGCTGGAATCAGTGGAGTTTATTTTTTAAAGTCTTATCTTAATATTGAAGACAAAGGCCCCTACGATAAAATTATCAAAATATACATCTTTTTGTGGCCCATTCCATTCCTTTTGCTTTTTACAACTTCATATTTTTTTGCCATACGGTTTGTCCATTTTCTTGTTTTTCTAGGGTCCCTTATTTTTATTCTTCTCATAAAATCCCAAATCAAAAAGCGTTCTATAGAGGCACAACTTTCTCTCTACGCTTTTTCCTTCCTATTAACAGGCTCCGCCTGCCAAATTTTATATATAAATAATGTACTTCCGGGTTACTTTATATTTCGATATGGAATGCAAATAGGCGGAGGGCTACAAGTTTTAATTTTTTCTCTTGGCCTTGCCTACAGCCTTAAGCGTT
Source organism: Bacteriovoracales bacterium (assembly GCA_028346125.1). Lineage (GTDB taxonomy): Bacteria > Bdellovibrionota > Bacteriovoracia > Bacteriovoracales > Bacteriovoracaceae > UBA7317. The sequence continues at coordinate 33,834 of JAOMEV010000012.1, forward strand.
ATCAACAAAGAGCATTAAAAAGCGAAATTTTGGCCAAAGAAGCACAAGAAAAATCTTCAATTGAACTCAAAAAAGAAGTTCAAAGGCAAACGAGGGAATTGAAGAAAAAAAACGACAGGCTTAAGGAATATGACTTCTTGGTGGCCCATGATCTTATGAACCCCATTGGGGCGATCCTCTCCTACACTGAAGTTTTTGAAATGAAGGAAGACCCTAAAAAGGCACAAAAAACAATAGCGGATATCAAAAACATTACACTTAGGGCCATTGGAATAATTGATGGTTTTCTTAGGGTCGTAACCTCAGGAGACATTATTTTAAGAAAGCACTCCATTGACATCATTATAAAATGGTCACTAGAACAACTCGCCACAAAAATTGAAAAGAATCAAGTCGAAATAAAAAAAGACCTAAGAATCCTCAGTTTTTTCTGTGACGAAACAATAATGGAACAAATTTTTACCAATATAATCGACAATGCAATAAAATACCAACACCCAGGCAAATCTGCCCTCATCAAAATTAACTCATGGGAGAAAGACACCAATATTTTTATTTCTTTCCAAGATAATGGCATTGGAATTCCTGAAAATATGCTCAAAGAAGTTTTCAAGAAGAATATGAGGATAGGCCAAGAAACAAAGGGATATGGCATTGGTCTTTACAGTATAAAAAAACTAGTTGAAGGAAATAAAGGCCAAATAAAACTTGAATCCGGAAACGAAGGAACAACCGTTACCTTGAAATTTCCAGTAAATCCTACTTAAATTAAAGTCTATAAATGAGATCTTCGAATTCCTCTCCATACTCTGCATTTTCTAGCATTTCAAAAAAGGAAGGCTGGTCATAAATTTCTAAAGTTATTTTGCATGTTATTCTTTGATCATTTAGGCAAATATCCCATGAATCCTCAATCAGTCTAATATCTTCAACATGGTCATCGGCCATCAAGAATATACTATCTTGACCTCTGGTAATCATGGGGAGACTCAAATTGGAAAGCTTATCATGACCCTTGGCCAAGATCATTTTTATTCCACCCGCCGTTAAGTTACAAAATTCTTTCATAAAATCAATAACATCTTCATTCGGGTGCTCTAGAACGCGACTTTCTTTATTGCTTCCTGAGAGAAATACATTGGCCATATCATGGGTAAAAAATGTCTGAAAATTAAAACGAAGTGAAGGTGACTCGGCCATTATAAATGTTAACTTTTTACCAATATTATGATCTTTTCCAGGGTCTCCTATAAAAAGGTCTCTTTTTTTAAGGCCTTGAATTTTTGTGTATTTTTCCAATCGATCAAGGCTAATTTTCCTGCAGCTATCTTTAAAGCCCTTTATCATCTGCAGCCTTTTCATTTGCTTTTTCATAGCATCATCAAAAATAGAGAGAAACTCCCTTTTTGAAAAAACAGAGACTCTATTGGGGGTTTTTTTTAAAATTCGGATAACTTTTAAAGTGAGGCCGTCACTCATACCCTGATGGTGGGCCTGGTCAATAAGGTGCTCAACTTCTAAGGCACAAGAAGAAAGCTCAGACGTAGGGTCCATAAAGGATATGGCCTCATAAACAAATTTGTTTTTCTTTTTTACTGCCATTTAATTTTCTGGACCTAATTTCTCTATGGTCACCCTATAAACGGTTCCCTTATCCGAATAGGTCCCCCTATATATTACCTCGGACTTATCCTTTTTAGTGATTCCAAAAAATAGCTCGTCTAAGCTCATATTAAAATAATTGGCCAAAGATTTAACGTACTTCATGCTCGATGTGGACGGTTTAATTCCTTGGATCCAATTATGAAGTGTGGTGACAGGAACACCACATTCCTTGGCCAAAGAGCTAGCACTTATATTTCTGCGGTTAAGCTCCTTAACGATAACTTTTCCAAGGGATATTTCTCCCTCATTTGTGAACTCAAATTCTTCTTCAAAGTTTTCATCATCTTCGATTTTCATACCTACCTCTTCGGTAAAAAACGAATTTGCTCAAGCTTATATAAACTTTCCTACTAACTTTAGTCTAACCTTTGGCCTCTCTTAAACCGTTGCATTTTCCGGCCTTGGAAAATACTAACTTTTTTATGTCCGTAGTTTCAATAAGTTATCTATTTAAACTTAAGATTTACCTTGTGCTTGGAAAACTTTAGGTACACAAAAACTTTCATTTAACGTTTCCATAGATTCTATTGATGGTCTCTTCCTTTATCTATAACATGGGGATTTATCAAAAAGGATGTTCAATGTTCAACAAAACCTGCATTCTCGGCGCGGGCCTCTCTGGCCTTGTCACGGCCAAGTACTTCAAGCAAAAGGGCATCCCCTTTGAGTGTCTCGAAAAAGGCCCCGAAATAGGGGGTAACTGGAACTTTCAAAACAAAAATGAACAATCTTCCATTTATCGCTCCCTTCACATAAACACATCAAAAAAATACCTTCAACTGGAAGACTTCCCGATTTCGCAAAACATGCCAGACTTCCCTCACCACTCGGAAGTCTTTAACTACCTCAAAGACTATGCAGATCATTTTCAGCTACAAAAGTTTATGAGCTTCAATCAAGAAATAAAAAGGGCCGATTGGGACGAAAAAAAGAATCTGTGGGTTCTTACCCTATCAAACAACAAAGAAAAATGCTTTAAAAACCTCGTTGTCTGCTCAGGTCATCATTGGGACTCTCATACACCTATTTTTCCAGGACAATTTAGTGGAGAAGCAATACATTCCCACAATTATATCGATCCCCAAACACCACTGACTTTAAAAAATAAAAAAATACTTATTGTAGGAATAGGAAATAGCGCTGTTGATATAGCCAGTGAACTCTCCCAAAGAAGCCTTCAAAATAAAGTTTTTGTTTCCACAAGAAGAGGCGCCCATATAATCCCTAAATATATTTTTGGAAGGCCACTGGATCAACTTCTTCCCACTTTGCCTTTAATCCCCCTTTCTCTTCAAAGAAGAATCAGTGGACTGGTCCTTAGAATGGCGGTGGGAGACTTAAAAAACTATGGACTCCCAAAACCAGATCACCGTCTTTTAGAGGCCCATCCAACAGTAAGTGGAGAATTTCTCCTTCGAAAAGGAAGTGGAGACATTAATATTGTCCCTCAAATAAAAGAACTACAAGGGCACAAAGTCTGTTTTAAAAACGGAGAATCGCACCCCTTTGATGTTATTATTTACTCTACAGGCTATAAAGTCTCTTTCCCATTTTTTGAAGAAGGCCTTCTCCCTCTTAAAAACAATCACCTTCCTCTTTTCAAAAGAGTCTTTCTCCCCGGACGACCAAACCTAATGTTTATAGGTTTAGGTCAACCTATTCCTGGAGTTTTCCCTTTCGTTGAAGAACAGGCGAAATGGGTCAGTTCCTACCTTTCTGGAAAGTACCGACTTCCCTCCACATTAAAAATGAACAAAGAAATTAAAAAAGATAACTCAAGAGATAACAGTCATTTTGTTTCCTCTTCCAGGCACACAATGCAAATTGATTTTCATGTTTACAAACGAAACTTACAGAAAGAAATAAGAAGAGGTTCCTAAAGAGTAGGAGATTCTTCCATTTTTTTGCTTAAAGATGCAATAGAGTTTTCAATTGCCCGTCCTAAAAGAATTCTTGCTCGGCTAACAGCTGTTCCTATGTCAACACCCAAACAAAAAAAGTCCAACATCTCATCACTTTTTGGCCTGTCCGCTGTAGAGTGAAAAACGATAGTTTTTTCTTCACTTATAAAAAGTTGGACTTGAAAATGATCAAATTTAAAGTTCCAAAACTTTTTATCAAACTCTCCAACTTCATTAAGCCCATTGACGAGATCATAAAGAGAGGCCTTTTTAAAAATGAATTCACCTATAAGAGAGTATCCCAAAAGGTTGTTATCACTATCCAAAAGCTCACTGGCATCGAAATCACTTTTAATAAAAGAGGAGTTTAAACCTTCATTGAGGTTCTTTAAACCAAGCTTTTCCATGAATCTACTCACAATATGCTCCCAAATAACTTTTATTGACACGGCCGTCAGGCAAATTTAACTTACCCCTATTGAGACAAAAAGATCCAGAAAAGACTTTCCTTAGTAATATTTTCAATCCCTCTCATTGAAAATGATCCCGTTATTTTAGGTATTTAAAGGAGTAATCTTCGAAAGGAGAGCTATTCAAAAAGAAGCAGTTATCCCAACACCATTTGAAATGGGGTAAACCTTGATGTCTTGCCACCACTTTCTTTCAGACAAAAGTGGCCCAAACTTTCCCCTGTATTCCAAGCTCTCTTGAGACGCCCTTTTCGGCGCCCCTCTTATTTGAAGCTCTGAAAAAAGTGTTCCCAATAAAAAGTTGATGATCCCGCCCATTGGCCTTTCATCACCAATCCAAATGGCCAACCCGCCAGCGGCATTGAGGGTAAGAGCGGTTAAACGCCAAGTCCAAGACTTATAATACATCTCTCGTTCAGAGGACTTTTTTAAAATTGCCTCGGCAATTTTTAACTTTTCAAAACCATCTTCCATCTTCCTCATTTCTGCTAGCTCTTCATCGACATAGAGGGGGTTGAAAAATAAGTCTAATGCACCAACCGTGGCCTTAGCAAAGTTAACCCCAGCATCAAATCGGTTACTTCCTTCACTCGACGTCAGGTATAAATAGAGGCTTCCACCAGCTACTGCACTGTAGAGCCCCAAAAAGTTTTTCCTCCACTTTTGTGGCCTTGAAGATTTGAAAAAGCTTGATTTTTGCATATTTGAAAAAAAGTTGTCGAGATAACGGATCCTCTCAATCGTTCCGCCTTGGCGCCTTTCAACTAAAGAGAATGCCTTCCCTGAGGTTAAAATGATCATAATAAGAATAAATTTGTTCACAGATAAATCCCTTTATGGACTTATCGACCTCTAAGATTAAGAAAATAAAAAAATGGGCCACAGATTAAAAAGGGGAAAAATTTGAAGGGAGCTTAATTGACTTTTTTCTGCCAGTTAAAATTCACCCGAAGCGGCTTATGATCAGAAAGGGGGACCCCATCCTTATCATAAAAATCACTCTCTTCTCCGAAAACTACAGATGTTGCATCCAAGGAAATCGATCTACTACTTCTATAAACGACCCTATCCAAACGGCCAAACCTTTCCCTTTCACAAACAAAGGTTTTACACATATAACGAAGACCTGCCTTTTGCAGAAAATTATAAAAAGTGACCTGATCATCTCGATCTTCATGCACCATGTTCCAGTCACCTGCAACAATAACAGCATTTCCTTTTGAGTAGTCATTAATTTTCTTCAATAGAAAATGAAATTGACTGTAGCGCGCTCTCTTATCATTAATGTGTTCTCCGGCATCTGCATGAATATTATAAATATCAACGAAAACACCAAGAGAGATTTCATGACGAGCAACAGAGAAACCCTTATTGGCCAAGCAATCGTTTAATTTCTTAAAGACACCGGAACATTTGGGCCATTTAAACTTTTTGTATTCAGTAAAGGGAGTTTGAGACAACCTCATGAGACCGTTTCCAAAAACACCCAAACGGTCGGCCTTCTTTTTATAGGCAAAGTTCAACGGGCCATTAAGAAGCTTGTAATAAGAAAAGTTTTCTTGAAGAACGACAATATCAAAATCATTAAGCCGTTCCCCTATGGCCTTCATGTTTTTTTTATTTTTGAGTGGAGAAAAAAGATTATGGATCCCGGCAACGTTATAAGTGAGAAAAGAAAATTCACCTTCTTCACTAGAAATACCTTCATAGGATCCAAAAATTAAACACATTCCTAGAAAGACCCTTAATAAAGCTCGCACCGAAACTCTCCCCTTTTTAGAAGGTCACTTAAAATCATCAATTTGTATGAAGTCGAGATAATCGTTTTATTTCCCCTTTTCAACAATATGCAACGAGTCATATTCGCTAATTTTCAGACCTTATCGTGTACAAAATGCACACGGTCATAGTTTCCACATGATAAAATTTAGGAATATCAATTATGGATAAGGGATTTTATGAAAAAAACAGCTCTTTTTATGATTCCTCTCTTAATAGGTACCTATTTTGCCGTCTCTTTCGTATTTGATGAAAAGGAAGAGGCCCCAAAAGCAATAATTATAAAAACCAAAAAGCTCCCTCCTCCACCAAAGAAGGCCCCACAAGCACAGACTCTTTATGTTCCGGAGTCACCAGTGAGACAAGCAAGACCTCTCCATTTTAAAAGTTTGAAAAAAGAGATCGAACAAATGAGAAAGGAGGAAGCCGCCATCGAGAAAAAAGAAACCCCAAGCCCCCCAAAAGGAAAACTTCATTTCACAGCTATTAATCCTAGGCCTTAAACATGAATTTCAAAATTGATAGGACTTTACCTGGCAATGATAACTTTCGTACCTCTTATAGAAGGGAGGAAAAACTCGATTTATAATTTACTATTCTTTTCCACCCTCATCCTCCAGCATCCCGGAAAAAGCTAATGCTGCTCCTACAAGTGACATATCCTTAAGAAGGTTTGATATTGCCTCTGGAGAAGGTATTTCTGGTGCGTGAATTGTGACTAGAAAGATAATAATCATGAGAGCAAGGAGCTTTCCTGCAAGGGACCCGTACTTTTTGAAAAGAAGAGCTAATGAGGCGGCGACCAGACAAGCGCCTGTAAAATAAACCCAAAGGGTTTTGTCTCCAGGTATCCAGTTGGGGACTTGGTCTTTAACTATTTGGGCATTGACGATGTGGTTAACACCAAAAATGAGGAAGGGGACGGCGTAGAAGACTCTTGCAAGTGTATGGGTTAAAAAGTGCATAAAGCGTCCTTATTTTATCAACTTTTTTTTATTACTTTGTTTTAGGGTAAAGCTCTCCTCCTAAAAGGGCAATCTCGCTTTTGGTAGAATAAAATACCAAGGACTTTTAGTGAAAGATAAAATAAATCAGGTTTTAAAAGAGACCAACCAGATCTGGCTGGGTAAAGAAGAAAAAGTGAAGATGGCGCTTCTTTCATTTTTGTGTGGAGGGCATCTTTTGATTGAAGATATCCCAGGGGTTGGGAAGACAACTCTTGCCAAGTCTTTGGGACTTTTGATGGGAGTTGATTTTTCTCGTATTCAATTTACCAATGACCTTCTTCCTGGGGATATTCTAGGGACTCATATTTTTAATAAGGAAAAAGAGGAGTTTATTTTTAAGAAAGGGCCTCTGTTTTCTAATTTTGTTTTAGTGGATGAACTCAATAGAGCGACTCCTAAAACTCAAAGTGCTCTTTTAGAAGCTATGGAAGAAGAAAAAATCACTGTAGAGGGCAAGGGTTTTGATTTGGAATTTCCCTTTGTTGTTATGGCCACTCAGAATCCTTTTGGACAGATCGGAACTTTTCCCTTGCCTGAAAGCCAGAGGGATCGTTTTTTTATGAGTCTTTCTTTGGGATTGCCTGATAGAGAAGTCGAGAAAAAGATTTTAACCATGGGTCCTGTAAAACAATCTCTCGAAAGATTACGGCCGATCCTTACAAAATCACTTTTAAAGGACATCAGAGAAGACATCTTTTCTCTTGATGTTTCAGAGGCATTAGTTAAATATGTTCTTGATTTTATTGAGTTTATAAGAAGTCGGAAGGAGAACCCCTTGCCTATTTCCCCCCGGTGTGGGCAGGATCTCCTTTTGGCGTCCAAAGGGTACGCTTTCATGGAAGGGCGCTCATTCGTCATCCCGGAGGACGTACAATCGGTGGCCCCCCATGTAGTCGGCCACCGTCTTTTTTCTCATCAAAACATTGAAAAAGCACAGGCAACCCTTAAAGAAATGATTCCTCATGTGGCCATCCCTTAAGCGCTGGTTTGATTCCCTTTTAAGAGAAGACCGAATTTATATCTTCTTCACGTTGAGAGGCCCTTACTATATTGGGTTTCTTATGGCCCTTATTTCTATTTCTTTTAGTTATGGTAACTCTCTTGCTTATAGCGCGACCTTTGTTTTCTTCTCAATTTTAATGGTTTCAGCAGTGAAGACGAACTATAACCTTCATTTAGTAAGGATTGAAAAAGTTTGGCAGAAGGGATATTTTCCAGAGGAATCGCCCTCGGTTGAATTTACTGTCAAAAATCATTCGAGTCATTACCGCTTTGATCTTTTTTTAGAAAAAAAACAATGGAAAACGGCCACTTTTTCTTTAAGGCCTTATAAAAGTTTAAATACAATTCTTTCTTTAGAGTTTCCTCCTGGTTGTTATGATTTAGGAAGGGTTAATATTCGAACCAGGTTTCCTTTTGAAATAATGCATTCTTGGAAAGTCTTTAAGTTTAAAGAAATAATTTATATTTTTCCAAATAGAGTTAATCACCTTCCTCATATTCTTCCCTTGGGGGAAGATGTTTCTAAAGAGTCCCTTCTTAATGAAAGTTCTCGAGGGGAAGATTTTTTTTCTCATAGGCCTTTTGTGGAAGGAGACTCTCTTCGTTTTTTTGATTGGAAAGTTTACGCCAGGGAAGGTGGATCTCTCATAAAAACCTTTGAGGAGCAAAAGGGTGGCCCTTTTGAAATAAGGACAGAGAATCTTCAATCCTTGAATCAAAAACAAAGAGGCGAGCAAATTGCTTATTGGCTTGATCGGGCCGTTAAAGAGCAAAGAGAATTTTCTCTTGAGCTTTCAGGGCTCCATTTAAAAAAAGGATCGGGTAAAGAAGGACTTAAACTTTTTTTAAAAAAATATCTGGAATGGGAGAAAAGTGAATAAGTTTTTACCTCTCATTTATTTTTTCTTTATTTATTTTCCTTTTCTGGGAACTGCCCACCCTATTCTTTTAGGGCTTCTCTTTTTGGCCATTCTTCCTTTAGTTTTTAAATGGCCTCTTCATAAATTTAAATGGGGAAAGTTTTTATTTTTGGCCCTTTTTCTGGGCTTTATTTTTTTTCAGTACAGGAGTTTGAGAAACCTTGAAGGGGCCTCTTCCTTGCTAGCTGGACTTAGTATTTTGAAACTGTGGGAAATGAAAACGAAAAGAGATTTTTTTCTCTTTTCGTTAATTTGTTTGTGTTTTATGGTCGCCCAATTTTTAAACCATAGTTCTCCCCTTCTTCTCATTTACCTTGTGATTGTGAGTTTCTTTTTTCTTCTTCTTTTGGGGTTTAAAAATGAAGAGGACGATTTTAAAAAAGAACGTTTTAAGCTCCTTCGAAACCTTTTTTTGGCAAGCTTGCCCCTGGCCGTTTTTCTTTTTTTTGTTTTTCCAAGACTGCAAATAGGTTTTCCTTTTGGTACTGGACCTTTGCCTTATGCTCAAACAGGCTTTAGAGAGGGAATAACACCCGGAGACTTTGAAAAGCTCATTGTTAATCAAGATGAGGTTTTTCGTGTTAAATTTGAAAAAAACCCTCCTTATGAAGAGCTGTACTGGAGGGGGGTTATTCTTTCTCGTACGGATGGGTTTTCTTGGAAAAAAGAAAGAGGTCCTTTTGGTGAAGGCCGCTTTAAAAGAAGAAAAAAGCTCTATAGCTATGAAGCTCAATTTGAAAACCTGGAAAGGTCTCCTTTATTTTCTTTGGCATGGCCTTTGATCACCAGTCACTCTTTGGGCGTTCTTAAAAGGCATAATGGTCAGATCTATTCTTTGAACCCTAGAAGAATGAAAAAAATTAGTTTTAAGGGGAGTGCTTACAAACAAGAATTTTTCAAGCTCACAAAAAGAGAGAAAAAAAACTACCTTCAACTTCCTTTGGTGGGAGAAAAAACAAGAGAACTGGCCAAAAAACTTCGAGGAAAAACTCCGAAGGAAACTCTCTCCAATATATTCAAGTTTTTTGAAAGGGAGGATTTTTTCTTTGATCTTTCTCCCGGACTTTACCGAAGTAAAAATCCTCTAGAGGAATTTCTATTTGAAAGAAAACGGGGGTACTGTGAGCATTTCGCTTCAAGTATGGGAATCCTTTTAAGACTCAATAAAGTTCCGACTCGTTTGATCGGAGGGTTTATGGGGGGGACTTACAACCAGTTTGGAAAATACTTTATTTTAAAAAATGAGGACGCCCATGCCTGGCCGGAGGTTTGGATTGAGGGGAAATGGCAAAATGCCGATCCAACTCCTTATATAGCGCCCACCCGTATTACATGGGGGGCCAATTCATTTTTCTATAGTTTTTTCCTCAAGAAAGATAACAAGGAGCTTATAAAAAGGGATCATAACTTTTGGCGGCTTTTTGCATTAAGAATTGATCACTATTATTACCAGTTTAGTCAATTTTTTCACCAGTACGACTCAAATAGTCAAACCGATTGGGTGACATCCTTATTCAAATCTTCTTTTCGCCCAGAGCATATACTTATAGCGTTAGTCCTTTCGTCCTTTTTCTTTCTTACTGGTGTCCTTTCTTTTCTTTCTCAAAAAGAAAGCAAAAAGAGAAATATTTTGGAAAAGTCTTTTACAGCTCTTTGCAAAAAGATAAACCAATTTCCCCTTCAAGGAGAAGGTCCCACTGATTTTGGGAAAAGGGTAAAAAATGCCACATCAAAAAAGGAATTGGATCTCATAAACACTTATATTGAAATCAAATACAACCCCAAATGCCCATCAAGAGAGGTTTCAAGGTTCTCTAAAGACGTTCGCTCTCTTTAGTTTCCTCTAACAATTATTTTCGAAGCGTCGAAGAGAGAAATATGCCTCCAAAAAAACCGATGACAAAAACATACCTCCGCAAATATCTCCTTAACCTAGGTGAGAGAAGGGATATTGAAGGCTACCTTGTCTTAAACCAGTTGGGACCAAGCGAAGTCGTCTGGAGGTTTACCGAAGCTGAAATTGGCGATAATTCTAGAGACTATCTTATTGGCGTGCCGCCAACTCGAAAAAAGATCATCCCCTTTAAAATTATCCAAGGGGACCTTGAAATTGATCTCTGGCCATAATTTTTTAAAAAAGAACTTACCATCCCACTTTTGAGAAGCTATATTTGGCCTTAACATTCCGATCAAAGGCCCCTTGTTTTTATGAAAAAAAAGCTTACTTTAATTTTTGCCCTTTTTGGCCTCATCTTTATAGGACAATTTTTCTTTTTTAAAAAAAAGAAGATTGCAGAAAGTGTCGAAGATACAGTTAGTCACAAATTAAGCGCCATAAAAAAACCAAAAAGGGGTTCTCTTCTCAACCACGAGGCCATAGAAAAAATAATAAAAAAATCCAAGACCAAAAAGACAAAGCACTCTCCAGAAAACAGGGCCTGTCCCAATCTCCTGGAAGAACTTAAAAGTATCGATGACGTTCCCGATTTCGAGTATCTAGAAGATTGCCCTAACTTGGCCCATTATGGAGACAGCTACAAAGTTTTTAAAAAGGCCTGTGGGCAATCGTTTAAAAAGCAAAACAAAAAACAAAGACACCTTTGCGGACACAGCTTATTTATACTTAAGGCCAAGCACGCGGAACTCCTCACCGAAGGCCTAGATATTAAGGCCATTGATAGTACAGAAAACCTCATTTATAAGTTTTTCTATCGTATTATGGGCGAGGGAACAAGAGAGTCTCTTTTAGATATATCAGAAAGGGTCTTAGAGCTTGAGCCTGGACTTAAAGAGTTTAAAATTCTAAATCTTATTTCTTATTTTGAAGCAGTCATTTCAAGAAGGAACAATCTCACACAAGACCATTTTAAAAATATGGAACAACATTTCGAAGACCTTTTTGAAGACAAGGCCTCTAAAGACCGTGAGGGTCTCTATGAACTCCGTCTCTTAACAATGATGAATTCAGACAAACACAGCCTAAACGACGTTAAAGAGACTCTTTTCCAAATGGAAAGAGAGCTCCCCGATTCAGGTATTCTTGATTACTACAAAGCAAGTCTTAAAAACCAAGAAAACAAAAGACAAGAGGCCCTCGGCTTTTTAAAAAGGGCGATTAAAAAGTCGCCCAAGGAAAAAAGGTTCAAATACACTTACAATAAATTACTGAAGGCCGATAAAGAAGTTCCTGCATCAAATGCCTTTATTTTCCAGCTTCGATTTAAAGGCCTTCCCCTTTAAGGGTGGGCCTTATAATAATCAACTTTCTCAGGTGGAAGAGGTGTATTGCCAGCAATAAGGTCAGCGGCCTTTTCAGCAAGCATCATGACAGGTGCATAGATATTTCCATTGGTCACATACGGCATAGAAGAAGCGTCTACAACTCTTACTCCCTCAAGGCCATGAACTTTTAAGCTATTAGGGTCTAATACAGACATTTTATCAACACCCATTTTACAAGTGCATGAAGGGTGAAGCGCCGTTTCTGCATCTTTGGCCACCCAATCGAGTATTTCTTTTTCTGTTTGAACACCTTTACCTGGAGAAATTTCACCGCCATTGTATTCTGCCATAGCAGGTTGTTCGAGAAGTTTCCTGGCCACTTGGATGGCCTCAACCCACTCTCTTCTATCTTGTTCGGTAGAAAGGTAATTAAAAAGAAGCGCTGGATATTCTTTTGGGTCTTTTGACTTAATTTTGACGTGCCCTATAGCATCTGAATACATGGGACCAACATGGACTTGATACCCATGTCCTCCCGCCGGACTCGAGCCATCATAACGAACCGCTAAAGGAAGAAAATGAAACATAAGGTTGGGATAGAGAACATCATCATTACTTCTCACAAAACCCCCGGCCTCAAAATGATTCGTGGCCGCTGGTCCGGTTCTAAAAAGCCATTGTAAACCAATCCAAGGTTTTCGATACCATTTCATTGCTGGGTTCATAGAAACGGGCTTTTTACAAGAGTATTGAACATAGACTTCCAAGTGATCTTGGAGGTTTTCTCCTACCCCTGGCAAGTCATGAACAACAGGAATCCCTAACTCTTGAAGCTCACTTCCATTACCGACACCGGACAATTGAAGGAGCTGTGGAGAATTAATCGCACCGGCCGAGAGAACAACTTCTCCGGCCATAACTTGATGAACCTTATTCCCCTTTAAATATTCAATACCCACAGCTTTTTTTCCTTCGAAAAGGATTTTAGTGGTGTGGACATTACAGCGAAGCTCTAAGTTAGGTCTTCCCTTAACAGGGTGATAGTAGGCCCTTGCAGAACTTAATCTTTTTCCTTTTCGAACATTTCTATCAAAAAGAGCGAAGCCTTCCTGCTTTTTTCCATTCACATCATCTGTAAGAGGGTAACCGGCCTCTTGGACAGATTTTAAAAATGCACGAAACAATGGGTTTGTTCCAGGGCCTCTCTCCAACTCTAACGGTCCACTATCCCCTCGATATTCATCACCACCAGCAATACAGTTTTCCATTCTTTTAAAATAAGGGAGGCAATGGTGGTAGTCCCACTTTTCCATTCCTTCATCTTTGGCCCACCTTTCGTAATCCATAGGGTTTCCCCTCTGAAAGATCATGCCATTTATACTACTCGACCCCCCCAATATCTTTCCACGTGCGTGAAAAACTTTTCTATTATTCATGAAAGGTTCAGGCTCGGACTCATAACACCAATCATAATGCTTACTACCTATAGGAATTGTAAGAGCTGCAGGCATATGGATAAAGAGGTCCCAAATATAATCCATTCTTCCCGCCTCAAGAACTAACACTTGGTGATTCTTATCAGCGCTTAGACGATTGGCCAGAACACAGCCAGCTGATCCTCCCCCTACAATTATAGTGTCATAAGTTTTTTTACTCATAAATTTCCCCAGGCCTTAAGTGAATTATATTTCTAGATTTTATAACTTTTTTATGAGTTATTCCAAGCTTTCTATTTGAAAACCAATACCTGTCTTTTCTAAATGGTTTTTTAGAAGTGTAAATTTAAAGGTTCACAAAAAGGTTTTTTGGCCGACCTTTTTTGACATTTATAGTCGGACCCCCTAATATTTTAGAATGGAAGATTATTAAAAGGTACAGCTAATAAATTCATGGAGATTTATAATGTTTGAACTCCCTATTTATAATATTTGTGTCTTTTCAATGTTCATCTTGGCCGCCGTAACTTTTTTAGCACTCACGAAGGTCACTGCCCCCTACGGCCGTCATGAAAGATCGGGTTGGGGCCCTCGAATTCCTAATAAGTTTGGCTGGGTACTCATGGAACTGCCAGCAATTCTCGCCTTCTTTATATTTTACTTCCAAGGTAAAAACTCTTTTGAGGCCGTGCCCCTTATTTTTTTCTTTTTATGGCAGCTTCACTATTTTTATAGAACTTTTGTTTTTCCTTTCCTCACAAGAACGGAAGGAAAAAAAATGCCACTTTTAATCGCCTTAATTGGGGCCCTTATCAATACCTTTAATGCCTTTATCAATGCCAGGTGGATTTCACACTACGGTTCCTACTCCATCGAGTGGGTTCACAGTACTCCTTTTGCCTGGGGTGTAGGACTCTTTCTTATAGGGCTACTTATCAACGGCCACTCTGATTCAATACTCATTAAACTCAGAACCCATGGCCCTAAAGAATACAAAATACCTTATGGGGGCTGTTATCGATTTATTTCTTGCCCTAATTACCTTGGAGAAATTTTAGAATGGACGGGGTGGGCCCTGGCCACTTATTCTCTCGGAGGACTAGCTTTTGCCCTCTATACCCTCGCAAGCCTCCTTCCAAGGGCCATTGACAATCATAAATGGTATAAAGCGCGCTTTCCTGACTATCCCGACAGGCGAAAGGCCATTTTTCCGTTTCTTTTTTAGACTTTTAACCCTATACAGAAATAATGAAAGGTAAACATACAAGTTTAGATAAGGCCCTTAAACCAAGCATTCTTTGGATAGAGAATCTGACCTCTGTTTCTAAAGTTATTCTAGGGTTTTCTAAGGCCTGCCGCCACAAGTATCCCCCAGGGCATATTCGGTATAAAAGGGATGTGGATGGAGGCATCAAAGTTAACGGCCATTCAGGAAATGGAGTCGTTGATATTTTTATAAGAATATCACCTATTGAAGAAAGAGATTTAATTAAGGAAAGTATTCAGAAGCGGTTCTCTCTTAAAAACTAGCAGTTTCCAACCATCACACTACTTCCATTCGGATGATTATAATAAGAGCAATTTCCATCTCCTCCAAGGCTTCCCCCAGGAGTTCTCTTGAGCCAGTGTTTTCCTACACCTCCACTCATCATGGCCCTCAAATTAAAAGCGGCCGGACCGCCCTCAAAACCACCAAAACCTTGAGCATTTAGCCAATAACGGCCGTTTTTTACAAATCCAAAAAGTCTTTTAAGAAAGACCTTTTCCATGGGATGAATTTCTCGCTTATTTATAAAGACCCCTGTGCCTCCTTTTGAAGCATCAGGTTGAAGGGTTCCTCCAAGAGTAAGCCCAGAAAGTACTTGCCCTATCGCTGGCCCGTCCTTAAGACCCCAAAGTCCTGAAAAAGAGTCGTACCAAAAATGCCCACTGACAAGCTTAGTCTGGTAGAGATTTTCTAAGGCCTTGACTTTATCTTTTGTAAGTTTCACTTCATTGACAAAAATATCTTTAGTAGGAGTCGACCAACTTATAAAAGAAAAACTTATCAGAAAAAGAAAAGAGACCATTTTCATATATTTCACCTTGATAATATCACTCGAACATCCCCAGAATAGGTTTGTCAATCATTTGCCCAAGTACTGTTGATTATAAACCTCATTGGCTTATTACCCACATTTTGCTAATCTGATACAAATCAAAGCAAGGGCACAACAATGAAGACAACCGTTTTCTTTTTCCTCATCTCTTTTTGCTACTCGTCATTTTCAAAACTTCCACACTTAAGGGTCATTTGGCATAAAAGCCCTGATAAAGAGGCAATTGTCACCTGGTCAGGGAAAAAATTGTCACGAAATCAAACTTTCCAACTTTCCTCAAAAGAAAATGGCAAAATAGTGTCGAGAACGATTACAACCAGGCACAAAAAAGTCTTTGGCACAAGGCATTGGTTCCATTATGTAAAGCTTCAAAACCTAAAGCCCCTTTCCAAATATTCGTTCTCAATCTCGACAAACGGGGTAAAAAGTCAATCCTATTATTTTGTTACGGCCCCACCTAAGGGTAAAAACTTTAAGCTCCTCTTTGGAGGAGATTCAAGAAGTGACCGCAAAAAAAGAATGGAAATCAACCAGTCCCTCGCAAACTACATAGAAAAAAACCCAAGTGTGCTGGCCCTCGTTCACGGAGGAGACTTCATTTCAAATGGACTCTCCTGGAAACAGTGGCAGGCGTGGCTTGAAGATTACCAACTTACGATAACCAAAGATAACAGGGTTCTCCCCCTTATTGTCACAAGGGGAAATCATGAAATTGGGTCCAAACTCTTTAATAAAATCTTCTTTTGGCCTGGAAACCAAATTTTTGGAAACTTCTACGTCACAAAATTTTCTAACCTCTCGCTTATTACTCTTAATACAAATATCTCCCATGCAGGCATCCAAAAAAGGTGGCTCAAAAAAACACTCCAAGAAGAATCAAAAACCCAAAAGTGGCTTATCGCCAATTACCACAGGCCTGCTTTTCCAGCGGTTAAAAAACCCGGTCGTTCCAGAAAACATTGGGTTCCTCTTTTTGAAAAATATCAACTAGACCTTGCCTTTGAATCAGATGGGCATACACTCAAAAAAACTGTCCCTATTTACCAGGGAAAAAGAAATGATAAATTAGGTGTCACCTATATTGGAGAAGGAGGGCTTGGTGTCCCTCAAAGAGTCCCCAAACAAAAAAACAAGTGGTACTTCAAATCACCTGGCTACGCCAAAAGTGCTTACCATTTTATAGCTTTGGAAGTCGGCTCCGATAAAATGGAAGTAAAGGTTATTTCACCAAAAGACCATAGCGTTCTTGATAAGTTTTCTTTAAAACCCAGAAAGCGGTAACTATGGAAAATACAGTACAAAGAAGCTCTAAGGCCATTTCAGAAGAAACCGCCAGATTCATGGCCGGAGTCTATAAATGGATGACTTTTGGGATTTTATTAACCGGTGCAACCTCTTACTATGTTTCCCAAAGTAAAGATCTCACAGCATTGATCTTTAGTAACCAGCTTGTTTATTGGGGCCTTATCATTGTCCAGCTTGGAGCCGTTTTTTTTCTCTCGGCCATGATACAAAAAATTAGCGCTCTTACGGCCACTCTTATCTACTTGGGATACGCCTTTCTCACTGGGCTCACTCTCTCTGTCATATTTTTAATTTATACTGAAGAGTCTATCCAACATGTTTTTTTTCTCACCTCTTTTTCTTTTGCAGGACTTTCTTTTTACGGCTACGTCACCAAAAGAGACTTAGGCCCCTTAGGAACCTTTTGTCATATGGGGCTTTGGGGGTTGATAGGGTATCAGATTTTAAGTTTCTTTTTCCCATCCCTTATGGCGGGCCCTATGAATATGGTTCTTTCCATTGTTGGAGTGGGGATCTTTGCAGGGCTAACGGCCTATGACACCCAAAAAATTAAGGAAACAAATATTATAGGAAATGAAGGCACTGAAGAAGACCACAAAGAGACTATCTATGGTGCCCTCATACTTTATCTAGACTTCATCAACTTGTTTCTTCAGTTACTTAAACTGTTCGGAAATAGAAGAAGGTAGGCTAAGCTGCCATTTTGTAATCGGGATTATCAGAGATATCATCTTCATCATCATCAGGATCTTTATCTTTACGGTACCTCGGCGGTCTTTTCACGCCTTCCATAATTCCCTTATCAACAAGTTTCTGACTGGGAAGTTTAACATCCCAGGCAAGTCCCATTTTTTCCATCATAAGGACAATCAGGTAATCCACATCAATGAGTGTTTCTCTCGTTGTAAAACTTGTTTTTGCACTGTTTGGCATATAGTGATGATTGTTGTGCCAGCATGTGCTTCCCCAAAGGAAGAACCCTAAATTAGAATTTCTTGAATTGTCATCACTACTAAAGTTTCTGTAACCATACCATTTAGCATGGCCCATAACATTAATAGATAAAAGTCCAAACTGAGAAAGAGCACAAGGGATGGCCTTAAAGTAAACAAAGAAGGCCAAGGCATTAATTCCCATTTGAGGGATATAGGCCTCAACAAACATTCCTATAAGATAAAATGCCGGGAAAGAAAGGTTTTGTATTTCAAAACAATGCTTACATATAAAACGCATCTCTGGACAGTTTTTAAAAGCAGGGTCCGCATATTGATAGATATCTTTGAGTCTAAAAAGTTGTTGGCCTGTACTACTTGTAACGTATTCTTTGAAACGCCAACCTAAAAAAGCGTGCCAAAGTCCATGAACGGGACTATGGGGATCACCTTCCTTATCGGCCCTAGGGTGATGGAGTTGTTGGTGAAGAAATGTGTACTGAAAGGGACTCCCTAAATGGCTCCCTATAGCAATGATCCCTAGGAAAAATTGCATGATACGGTTTGTTTTAAAGGCCTTATGAGAAAAATAAGTATGTAAACACAATGAATGTCCAAAAACATGAACTCTATGAATGACAAGACAGTAGACAAGCCAATGCCATTCAAAGCCAGTTTTAAAAACGAGTAATGGAAATAAAAATGACAAGGCTATACCTGCTCTAGAGTTATAGTATTGCCAATTTTCGTTTACGTTTAGACCCCAATCACTAGCGGCCATAATAAAACACTCCCCAATAAAGAGTCCTCTTAACTTCATTATCGGACTTTTTCGCTAAAGCTTTAAAACTTTTTTTATCAACTAAAGCTGTTTTATAAGGCCATTTTAACACGTCCGGCCAAGTTTAGATGAAGAATATCTAAGCTATTGAAAATTAGGGGTTTTTTGTGGGACATTGACCTTGTTTTTGACACTTAATGAGCCTTTCTCTCAAAGTTTTTAATTGTTTGAGCGTAAGACCTAGGTTTTGGTCAAAAGGGCCCTCGCCTTTTTGGGAAATAATCATTTCTTTGGATCTCAAAAAATGCCTTTTACTAAACCTGAATTTTGTTTTTTCCAAGGGGCGAAAGTAGACTTTTTCCTCATTTTTCATAGCGGTGAAAAACCTTTTTAATTGGGTCCTGCCCTTCGCCGCAGCTGCCTCAAGGTCCTTCCAACACTTCACTTCAGCAGTCATCACAACATTTTCATTTGTTTTTGAGTAAACGACGATATCTAACTCTCCAAGAACTCTCTTAGAGTTAGAGTAAACCAAACCAACTAAGATATTGTACTGATCAGGCAAATAGCTTTTCCGAAGCCTCAACCTGGCCACCTGTTCACAGATAGCTCCAAAACTTCTATAGTCGGCGGGAAGCTTCTTTAACTGCTTGAAATCACTTTCAAGAGAACCTTGAGCAGTGGAAATGAAAAGAAGAATGAGACAATAGGCCACTCTAAACATAAAAGGTCTACAACTTACATTATTGAGGTGATTCTCGTTTCCTAACGTAAAGTGTTTTAGTGACCTTTGCAACAACACCGGTACTATTTTCAATAGGTATATCAAAACGTACCTCAACCGGTGCCTTACTCAACTCAACCTTTTTTTTAACTCCCTCTATAATCTCGTCGGTTAATTTAAACTTCGCCCAGACTTTCCCCTTTGCCGCCGCGAGGTATTTAATTTCTGCTGCCTTATCAATCACTTTATAACTAGACCCCAAATTTTCAATAAGCATGATCATGTAAAAAGGGTCCGTCATGACATACAGAGACCCTCCAAAATGCCGATCAATAAAGCTTGTATTCCAAAATCTTTGTTTCATTTCAACAAGGACTTCTTTTAAATCAGGCCTTTTTATTTTAATTCTAATACCTGCCCCAAGAACTGGTGGCCAAAAGTTCATACACCAAAGGAGATGTTTTTTTTTCAAAAATTTAAATCGGAAAGTGCTCATCTTTTTTCTCTATTGGCCATCACTTCGTCATAAAACTTTTCATAATCTGGGTGCATTGTCCCCATAATTCGATCCCAAACATTGAGAAAAAGAGAAAAGTTGTAGCAGCTATCTCTATGGTGCAAGAAATGAAAAGTGCTGCAACTTCCAAGATTCAACAGGGGGATTCTTGGGTAATTTTTTGGAAAAAACTCATAACCTGAATGGCCCATGACATTGAGGCCGAAGGTAATAAGAAGAAAGGCCAAAATAGAATAAGGATGTAAAGGGACAAACATCAATAAAAGAGGCCTACTTAAAATTTCAATGAGGCCCTCAAAAGGGTGAACTGAAAAGGCACTCCACGGTGAAACATTTTTAAAAAGGTGGTGAACCCTGTGGTTACTTTTTTTGGCAAAACGAGGATGATGCATAAAATAATGAATCCAAAAAAAGTAGGTGTCCAAAAGGACTAAAGTGACTGGCACAATTAAAATGGCATACAAAAGGCCGTATTCATCGAGGTCGTGATAAACTTTGAGATATCCCTTTTTGTAGAGAATATAAGTTCCAATGCCAACAAACCCAAAGTTCACCTTATTAAGAAGTGCCCATTTGGCCTCTTCGAGAACCACTTTCTTTGTCGGAAACTCTTCTTTAATTTTAAACTTTTTTAGTCGGGTTTTGAAAATTTTATAAACAACAAGATGGTAGGCCCCTACCATGACAGTATAGCGGATGGCCGCCACTAAGATGGCCAAAAGTCCAAGACTAATATAAAACCAAGGATCAACTACCATATTTTCCCTCAGGTTAAATTTAGTTAAAAGTACACAATGTTAATTTAATTTACAATGGGTTTCTCTGCTTTATATAATTTGTCTAATCAATATGGCGAAGATATTATTTCTTATTTTAAACACACTCCTTTTTTCGGGTTCAATCCTTTACATAAAAAATACTGTCAAACCCTTTGACCTTTTAGATACTGTCAACAAAAACCACCCAATCTCCAAAGAGTTTCAGGACTACCAAAGAAAGTATGGAAATAAAGACACCTTAACCATTGCCATTAATTTTAAAAGAAACTTTTTAAAAGATCCTAAGGCCATTTTAAAAATAGACAATATAACCCAAGACCTCGAGGGTCTCTCCCCCACTTTTCAAGTAAGCTCACTCACAAACGCTACTTATTACACACTCTCAAATGGACTTTTTAAAACCAAGTATTTTTTTGACGAGAAAAATCAAAAGCTATCCTTTGAAAAAAATCTCTTCAAATCACCTCTTTATAAAAATATTTTTTGGGATAAAACAAAAACTATTTCTCTCATTTACCTCCGTTCAAACAGAGGTCCAGGAGATTTAAAAAAGGCCATTTCTTACCTAAGGTCAAAAAAGGAGATACACCTCTTTGGCCATGGTTACTTTCAACAAATTGTCAGAGAAGAAGGAATCAAGGGCCAAATTCTGGCCGTCCCCATTTTTGTCCTCATCACCTTTTTCTTTTTTTATTTCGTTTTCAAATCTTTTAAAGTTTCCCTGTCCTCCCTCTATATCATTGGACTTAGTTATTCAGCGACCCTGGTTTTTATTATTTTTAGGGAGGGTACAATGAGTCCTTTTGGTAGTTTGGCCCTCCTTATAAGCTTTATTATGGCACTTTCAGATCTGGTTCATTATTTTTACTTCAAACAAAAACCCTTCAAAGTCATCAGGCCCTGCTTTTATACCTCCATCACAACAATGATCGGCCTTTTTTCCCTTTGCATAAGTGATATAGAACCTGTTTTCAACTTTGGTCTCTATAGTGGTTTTGCCGTTATGGTGAGCTTTCTTTCGACCTTTTTTATCCTTCCTCAAGTTTCAAAAATATTCAACGTTCATCCAAAAAAATCTGACTTTTTATTCTCTTGGGGCGCCAACATTTACAACTTTTGTTCCAAAAAAAAGACGCCTATCCTTTTATTATTTGCTCTGCTTACCACATTTTTTGCAACTCAAATGAGAGACATAAAGTTTAAAGAAAATTTTTTGGAACAATTTAGAAAAGGCCATTCTTTTTCTAAAGATGCCGATTTTTTCAGAAAAAAAGTCGATTTTTCAGGAACTATAGACATTCTTCTTCTTAAAAATAGAGATGACCTTCTTTCACCTGGTTTTATGCCTATAGAGAAAGAAATCAAAAAACAATTAATGAAACATCCCAGTATTTTAAACGTTCAATCTGTCCTCAATATAAAAGAAGACCTCCTCTTCAGATCACAGCTCTCAAAAGAAAATATAAGCGTCTTAGACCAATTCTCTATTTTTGAACCTCTGCTCCCATCTGAGGCAGATGAGTCACGTCTCGTTATCACTTTAAAGGACCAGGATTCCGACCAGCTTAAAGATGTCGTTCACTTTATCAATCAAACTTTCCAAAATAATAAACTTTTTCCAAAAATAAAGATTAGTGGTTATTCAAAAGTACGTTTTCAGATTATGAACTTTCTTTTTACTACCTTTTACGGAAGCTTTTTCCTTTCTTTAATAGGTATCTTTATTTGCTTTCTATTCCTTTTCAAGTCTCTTAAATTGGCCCTCATTGGGCTGATTCCAAACCTTCTTCCCGTGATATTTATTTCGGGTATTCAAGGGGCCTTTGGCATTGGAGTTAACTTTTACCTCGTCGTCCTCAATTGCATTGTCCTTGGAATCAGCGTGGATGATACGATCCACTTTCTCTACCATTATGATCAGGAAAAAACTAAACTTAGTGAATTTTTACCAACAATTGCCCCTCCCCTTTGTATGACAACATTTTTACTGTGTATTCTTTTGCCCTTTTTCTACCTCAGTGCTTTTCTCTCCTTCGCCCAGGTCTCTCTTTTTCTTTGCGGAGGTTTTCTAACGGCGCTGGTGGCAGATCTTATTTTATTGCCATCTCTTCTCCTTGCTAAAAAATCCTAACTTTTTTAAACTTAAAAAAGCCCCCTTTTTGGAGAATATAATGAAACTTTTAACCATACTCTTTTTGTCCACCTTTATTTCTCAAACCTTTGGAGCTTCTCAAAAGTCTCCTGAAAAAAAGGCCGTAAGAAAAGTTGCTTCCCTTGGCCCCAGTAAATACACCGAACAAATTTTAAATTTTAGATCCACTCAGGATGTTTCAAAGTTTTTAGGCCAATTCAAAGGTGCTGCTGATGATACAGAAGGAGCAGTCTATAAGGCCCTTAGTGGACCTCTTTTAGCTCTAAAAGGCATCTACTGGAGGGCCAACAAAATTGTTTCTCGAGTTAAACTTTTAGATAATACAATAGACTCTTCCCTAAATCGCTACTATTCGAATTTTGATATTAGGCCCTCCCATATCCCCCATATTGCGAATTATTTTGTCTCTAAATCAAAGGGACAATTCAATAAAGTTTCTGATTTCCAAAACTTTTCGACTTCAAAACTTGTTCCACTTATTGGAAGAAGTATTGACTCCTTAGATAAGATTATTGAAGCAAAGAAAAATGACGAAGGAAACCCTGCTCTTTTTCAATTAGATCTCGCAACGATCTACGGTGAAAAACGCGTCGAAAATCTAATCAACAAAAAGTCGAGATACCTTGATATCTATGTTTCTGACCTTGTTCTTTTAAAAGGGTTTCTAAATGACCTCAGAGGCTCATTGGCCTATTTTTCGAGCTATAACCTCAATGGCATTGATAAGATGATTTCTGTTTTTAGAGGTTATCTTGTTCTTGGACAAACAAAGCAATTGTTTTCTCGTATAAAAGGAAAGAAAAAATCCATGACCAACCATCAATCAGTGCAGCATGGAAAAACAAAAATGCTAAAACTTCTTAAAAGAGGGTTTCTGTATAAAAAACTTTTTACTCTTAGAAACGTTTCTTACGGTGGTAAACATGCACTCCAGTGGTCAAGAGAGTACTTTCTAAAAGGAGTTCAAAACAAGATAGCTTCTATAAAAATGAGCAATAAAAACCTTGAAGAAAGTCAAGTCAAGAGATCCCGACGTTTTGAAATCCAAAGTTTTAACAACTTTTTTAAACTGTCTCTCAAACATCTAAAACTCAAAGAAGAGCTTCTCAAAGGGCCGATGGTTGTCCATGATCGCCTTTTTACAGAAAACGTTAAGGTCAATACCACGGCCCTTTTTAACCCAAATAATCCCTACGTTAAAGATTTGAAAAAACTCATGCCTAATGCCAATAACTTCCAAGTAAGAAAACACAATTTTCAACAAGACAAAAAAATTAAAGTTAAAACGGGACTTCCCTCTTTAGATCTGGGAGGACTTCTTCCAGGAGTGAAAAATTTTGGAGAGCTTAAAAGGAAGAAATTCCTTCTTATTCAAAGAGCAGGCGTTGGATTTCCTCTGGCGACTTTTTTAACAGTCTTTATTTAGAATAAATCATTTTTCTGAGGAGCTTTACAAAAGCTCCTCTTTCTAGATCTTGATAGTCTTCAAAAAGAAAAGGTCTCTTGATTCTCACCTTTATTTTTCGCGGCGTTAGTTTAATAAATTCGCGGAAAAGGCAGAGACGTCCAAACATCTTTCCAAAAAACCTCCAAAAAAGAAAAGTAAAACTATTATTTCCCTCTAACAAAACAGGTAAGATCGTGGCCTTGGAGGCCAATGCCAAAGAAATAAACCCATCATCCCATTTAAAGTCGCAGACCTTTAAAACTCCTTTTTCCGAATATAAACGAAGCCCTGAGACCTGCCCTGCTGGGAACATAATCATCATTCCACCTTCTCTCAAATGGTTTCTTGCACTTAATAGAGTCCTGGCATTATTTCTCACGGCCTTTGAGTCCAAATTTAAGTTTTCAATAGAAAAACCTCTTTTTTTAAGCTCTGGAAAAATTTTAGTCACTATATGGCTCACAAAAAACTTATAATCTGTTCTTTTTAAATGCTCCATAATAACTTCAACAATCATAGCACCATCGGGAAGACCATAAGGATGATTGGCGACAATTAAAAGAGGTCCTCCTTCCTTGAGAGAGTCAAAGTTTTGAGTTTCACGTCCACTCATTTCAATATCAAAGAATTTGACAAGGCCCGAGCCAATATTGGTGTAACCTCCTCTATCCCTGATTTGTTTCATAACGTTGTTTAAGTTAGAAATGCCCATGGCCTTTTCTAAAAGGCCACGTCCTATTTTTTTTAGAAGACCTTCGTCTGGGTGATGAAAAGTTACATTCATGGCCTAACCTTCGAGTTTTAAAATTAAGTACTTTATTCTATTATAAGGCCTTAACCTTTGACAAAAATTGGGGAAGCTTCATGAAAGAATTTGATATTTTAATCATAGGCTCAGGAATTTCTTCAATGGCCGCCGCGAGGATTCTCAATAAGTTTGGCCATTCCAAAATAGGAATCTTAGAACAACACTCTGTTCCAGGTGGCTTTCTCCATTGCTTTAAAAGATTCGGCCATCGTTTCGAAACAGGGGCGCATTATATTGGCTCTATTAATAGAGGTGAGCCCTTTCATCAGCTTCTTAACTATCTTGATGTTTACCACGAGGAAGATTATATAGACATGGATGATGCTCCTGACGACCACTATTTTGAAGATCACGAGTACACCTTTTCTCTTGGCTACGAAGAAAATATAAAAAAACTGGGTCATCTTTTTCCCCTAGAGAAAGAATCAATCCGAGAGTATTTTGAAATGGTTGAAAAGGCGGCCCATTCTTTTCCCACCTATTATTTTAAAAAAGATTATGATCAACAAAAAATGCTCGAGTATATTGACAAAACAGTTGAGGAGGTTGTCGAGAACCTTTTCAAATCACCCAAACTTAAAGAAATACTTTATTCAAACTCCATTCTTTATGGGGTGGCCCCTAAAGATGCAAGCTTTGGGTTTCATTCTATTGTTCAAGACTCCTATATTATTTCATCCAAAGGTTTCCGTTTTGGAGGGGAAAGACTCGCCCGGCGCTTTGTCCAAAAAATTGAAGAAGCTGGTGGGGAGTTTTTCTTTAACCATAAAGTTCAAGAGCTCGTTATCGAAAACAAGGAAATTACGAAGGTTATCTGTCAGAATGGAGAAATCTTTCAAGCAAAAAAAGTAATTTCAGGAATTCACCCCAAACTTCTTTTTGATATGATTTCAAAAAACGATGTTCGAAAATCTTTTCAAAAGAGACTTGATCAAATTAAAGAATCGAATTCTTTTTTTGGCGCCTGCATTGTCCTTAAGGAAAACCCCGGCCTTTCGCCCTTAAAAAATTATTACTTTCACAGTTCCAGTGACTTTGATGATCCCGAGGAGAAAAAAAAGCAAAAATGTTTTCCTTTTTTCCTCACATCAAGCCAAAGAGACTATAAAGAGGGAAAATTTCCCGTCTTAATCACCTCAAATTGCGCTTTTTCAGAATTTAATGCTTTAGATAAAAAGTCCCAAGATTATAAAGACCTTAAAGAAAAGTATTTTAAAGAAGTCCTCGAGGCGATTGAAAAAAGAATTCCTGGATTCATAGAATCTATTGACCGCTACACTCTTTCAAGCCCTCTCACAAATCAAAGGTACGTTCCCTCACCCACTGGATCTTCTTACGGTATTTATCACGACACAAGTTGTACTGGAGCCAGGGGACTAGGGCCAAGAACCCATTTTCACAATCTTATTTTAACAGGACAAAACACACTTTTTCCCGGCCTTCTCGGGGGGAGTATCTCCGCCATAAAATCGGCTGGACAGATTATTGGCACAAAAGATATTCTGAAGCAACTTTCAGAATACGAGGTCATGGAATGACAAAGATTTTTATAAGTGGTCTAGGTGCAATTAGTTCCCTTGGAAACTCACCTGAAAAAATTTTTGATAATTTAGAAAATAACCAACAATTTTTTAAATATTACCCAGAATGGGAAAAACTGAATGGACTTAAAACCTATATAGGCGCCCCGGCCTTTGATTATGATGTGTCTGTTCTTTCAAGAAAGTATAGACGCTCAATGTCCCCCATGTCTGAGATGGCCTATCTTGCCACCCTCCAAGCTTTAGACCAAGCAGAGGTTTCTTTGGGTGAAAAAATCAAAGACCGCCATGACTTTCAGGCCGATCAAAGTAGAAGCCTTATTATTATGGGAAATACAGCGGGCAGCCCTCTTTTTTTAGACACATTTTTTCGCCAGATGATAGAAAGACAAGGACCTGAAGGGCAACTTTCAACATCCTTTTTGAAAGTCATGAACCATACAATCCCCACCAACGTTTCTTTGGCCTTGGGGTTTTCAGGTCCTTTGCTTTCTCCTTCCAGTGCTTGTAGTACATCCAGCCAATCACTTATATTAGCGGCTGAACTAATGAATGCAGGTTGTTACGATATGGCGGTTGTCGGGGGAGCTGATGAGCTTCACTCCTCAGTTGTTTCCGTTTTCGATATCGTTCATGCAACATCTTCAAAATATAATAAAACACCCAGCGAAGTTCCTGGCCCTTTTGATGAACACCGTGATGGACTTGTTGTTTCTGAAGGAGCTGCGGTTGTTATTTTAGAAACAGAAGATCACCTTAAAAAAAGAAAGGGAACTCCTCTTGCTGAATATTGTGGAGGTTCTTATAGCTGCAGCGGCAGCCACATGACCCAACCAAAGTCCCAAGATATGGCAAAAACCATGAAAAAGGCCTTGGATCATTCGAATATTTCAGAAAGTGATATCGATTATATTAATGCTCATGGTACGGGAACTCACGCAGGTGACCAAGAAGAAGTCAATGCCATTAAAGAAGTTTTCGAGGGAAAGGAAACCCCTGTGAGCAGTCTCAAAGGTCATTTTGGACATGGGTTGGCGGCCTGTGGAACAATGGAAGTCATTTCAATTATCAAGATGATGCAAAATAAAAAAGTTATTGGGACTCATAATCTTAAAACCGTTTGCCCTAAAATGAATTCAGTTAATATTTTAAAAGAAAATCAGGGCAGTCAAATTAAGTGGGCCTTATCAAACAATTTTGCCTTTGGTGGAATGAACACGTCTATGGTTTTAAAGGGGATATAAAATGGAAAGACAGGACATAGTTAACGAAATCAATAAGACTTTTATCGATACCTTTGAAATCGAAAGTGAAAAACTCAAAGGAAGTGCTCTTATTTTTCAAGACTTAGATTTAGATAGCCTTGACGCCGTTGATATGATTGTCCATATGGAATCAAACCTTGGTATTAAAATCGATATCCAAAAGTTTTCGACGGTTAAAACATTAGATGACGTTTATAATCTGGCCGAGGAGCTCCTCCATAAAAAAGATCTTATTCAGTAATCAAAAGCGCTCAATTTGTTTTGAAAATTTTAAATAAAAAGGATTATTTTTTTAGTGCTTGTTTAGTGTCTTTTGAGTTTCTTGATTAAGTAAATTTTTAATCTATGGCCTCAACGCTCCATATTAGATTTGATGTAGGAGATGATAGACTGTCCCAGCTAGAAGCGTCCGTTGATTTATAAATAACTCCATTATTTCCAACAATTATATAAAGAGAGTTCCCATATGTTACTCCGTAAAAGTTTTCGCCACCACTAATAGTTTTATCAGTCCAATCAGTTCCATTCGTAGAATAAATTATTGCCCCCGAGTTGCCTACTGCAACTAATTTGCTTGAACCGTATATTACGTCGTATAATTGTGAGGAGATTCCTGTTGTCAATTGCGTCCAATTAAAAAAATCATTTGATTTTACGATTAATCCATCTCCACCGACTGCATAAAGATAAGAACCGTCTGTTGTAATACTATTCAAAACCTTATTTTGACTAAAATTTGTACCTGTAAATGCCCAGGTAGTACCATTAGTTGAACTTCCTATTGAATTTGCTGTTGTACTTGTTCCACCTGCACCTACCGTTACATACCTTGTATTTAAATAGCTAACACCGCTAAGCTCCCTCTTCGTTGCACTTGTAATTTTACTCCAAGAAGAAGCGTCAGTTGATGTTAGAATAATAGAGTTCCCTCCGAGAGTTTCATTGCCTCCGACAATTACATACAAACTATTGTAGTAAAAAATGTCCAATAGGTTTGCACTTGTTCCAGTCGAAACACTTTCCCAAGAGTTACCATCATTAGATTTCAGTAATAGTCCACTCCTTCCTACAGCATATAATTTGCTATTTAGGTATTTGACCTTAAACAACTCAGTTGTCGTTCCAGATGTCTTAGCTGTCCAATTAGTACCATCTGTAGAAGCAATAACTGTTCCTGATCGTCCAACAGCAACAAACTTATTGCTATCTGGTGTAAGAGTAATATTTCCATCTGATGTTTGATCTGCAGTTACAGATATAGTTGATGAGTTAACTTGGTAACCTGACTTACTAAAGGATAGCGAATAATTACCAGCAGAGAGGTTTATAAAACTATAAACTCCTGATCCACTGCTTGTTGTAGATGTGCTACTTGTGCTATTTGTAATAGAAACACCGGAAAGAGCGTCTCCGTTTGATGAATCTGTAATCGTACCACTTATGCTCCCAGTATCATCAGTATCATCAGTGGCATCACTAGAGCTAGAACCAGATCCGGTCGAAGATCCTCCACAAGAGACAAAAGCCAATATGATGAGTAAAAATAAGTTTTTTACCATTTAATTTTAAACCATTTAGCTTGAAGTTTAATTAAAACAAATATCCATTTTTTAAAGTAAGTGTATCAAATAATACCAAAAAGGTTAGGGGGTTTTTTAAGAATAATTCATTCAGGAGTACTTGTCCCAAGGGTTCTCAGTTTTCGTAAATTAAGGACAAGCTCTATTAAACAGTAAATGAACACGCCTATGGTTTTAAAGGGGATATAAAATGGAAAGACAGGACATAGTTAACGAAATCAATAAGACTTTTATCGATACCTTTGAAATCGAAAGTGAAAAACTCAAAGGAAGTACTCTTATTTTTCAAGACTTAGATTTAGATGGCCTCAATGCAACATATTGGGACTGAGGAAGGAGATCATAGACTATCCCAGCTAGAAGCGTCCGTTGATTTATAAATAACTCCATTGTTTCAAACAATTATATAAAGAGAGTTCCCATATGTTACTCCGTAAAAGTTTTCGCCACCATTAATAGTTTTCGAATTTTTCAATAAAATAAGACAATAAAAGGTCAATCATTTTTATATCAAACTTTTCTGACTTTTCTTTAACCTTTTCTATTAAGGGGATTAAAACTTTTAGCTTAGTCTTCATTAATTGCTTCTTTAAGATTGGCGCCTCTTCTTGTATTTTGGAAACTGGCATGTATTTTTTCCATTCTT
>JAOMEV010000120.1 GCA_028346125.1 Bacteriovoracales bacterium
AAGTTAACCAAATAAAGTTTAACTCAAAAGAAGAGCTAGGGAGGATCGTTGGCAAACCTTCTTAATATCGGCTTAACAGGCCTAAAAGCTTCAAAAATCTCCCTAAAAACCACTGGACACAATCTATCTAATGTCAATACCGAAGGTTTTTCTAGGCAAAGGCTTATGCAAACCTCAAATAACCCCGTTATTAAAGAAGGCCTTATTCAAGGAACAGGTACGAGAACAGTAAAGGTTTCAAGAATTTCTGATGAAAATGTAGAAAAAAACCTGCGCAATGCCACATCCAAATACAACTTCCACAACGAGAGAAAGTTTTCGTTAAGCCAAGTTGAAGATATTTTCAATGAAGTGGATAGAGAAGGTCTTAATCAAATTGTTACTCGTTTTTTCAACTCTTTTAGAGAACTTGCCGTCCAACCTGAAAATGTTACAGTTCGATCCGTAGTTAGGGATAACGCTGTAATGGTTGTAGAAGATATTCATAGGATCAGACAAACTCTTAATAATATTTCAATAAACTTAGATAAAAAAGCTGAACATGTCGTTGAAGAGATAAACCAACTCATGAATCAGGTATCCACAATGAACCAAAAAATTCAAATTCTTGAAGTTAGCAACCAAGAAACAGGTGATTACAGGGATATGCGAGACTTAGCTGTCAAGAGACTGTCTGAAAGTTTCGATATACATACCTACACTGATAACAATGGTCAGTTTAACGTGGCCATCAGAAACGTTGGTACAATTATCTCTGGTCCAAAATTCCAAAAGCTTGCCACCACTAGAGTTAATCGATCCCAGTCCTTAAATGACTCTGCAAACTCTCTCGATATATTTTTTTCAGAAAGACCGGACCAAAGTTTAACGGGAAAGTTTAAAGGCGGTCGCCTATCTTCACTTATGAAAGTTCGAAACGAAGATATTCAAAGGCTCCAAAAATCCATTGATGATATCGCTTTTAATTTAGTTTCTTCAGTAAATGCAATTCATGAAAGAGGCTTTGTAAACAGAACTATCCAAATGAGCCAAAATGAAAATACTCCTGCAATGAAAGACTCAAAAGGAAAAACGACAGGTATTAAGTTTTTCCGTGCCCTAGAAGATAAACAAGATGCCGGTATGAAAATTGAACTCAGCGAAGATGTCTTAGCTGACCTTACAAATATTGTTACCGCTCTTGAACCAAACAGCCCTGGAGACAATAGAGTTTCAATTGCCATTTCAAAAATTCAACATCAAAAAATATTTGACGATGGAAATGCTACTCTTGAAGAAAAATACCTCCAATCAATTGCTGATATCGGTCTACAGTCCGGTAAAGCAAGAATGGACTCAGAACAAGCCGAAGGTATATTGAATCAACAAAAAACTGTTCGGGAAAGAATTTCTGGGGTTTCAATTGATGAAGAGACTGCAAATATGGTTCGCTATCAGCACGCTTACGAAGCATCTGCTAAAATATTGAAAACGGCAGATCAAATGTTTAATACAGTTATAGGACTTCTAAAGAGATAAGGGTTTTCAATGACGAGGGTTTCAGAAAATAGCCAATCTACAGCTCTCAAATATGCTATAAATATGGCAAAATCTAAAATGGAAGATCTGCAACTAAAAGGATCTACTTTAAAGAAAGTTCGAAGGCCATCTGACGACCCTGTAGCAAATATAGAGTCTCTCAACCTTCAGGCAAAAAATGTTGATAACGACCAGTACTTGAAAAACTCAAACTATGCGATGCTCCAACTTTCAGCTACGGAGTCTTCCCTTCAACAGTTAACCGAAGTCATGATGATAGCCAAAGAAAGAGCAATCGCTCAAGCCTCCGATATTTATAACCCGGAAATAAGAAAAAATGTTGCCAACGAAATTAGGGAACTTCTCAATCAAACCCTGTCTATTGCAAACAAAAGAATAGGAAACCGCTATATTTTTTCAGGCTTTTCAACCCTTAAAGCTCCTTTTGATATCAAAGGTAGCTACTTCGGAGATGAAGGGCATATGACACTTGAGGTTAGCAAAGACTTTTTCACTCCCATAAACCTTAATGGAAAAGAAGTTTTTTACACCTCAGAAAATTCAGACTATAGAAATGAGCACCCCCTTGATGAGTTTCCAGACCTTTATGACACTAGAAACTTTCTCTATAGAAATGTTCCCAAAGATCAACTTAAAGAAAACCAAAACTTCATTGACAAGGGGCGTCTTGAAGGTTCAATTTATAAAAGTAAGCCCGCTCCAATTGACGCTGATTTTCGGCAAAAAGATAATTTATTTCAACAATTGAATACATTTGTTGCTGCATTGGAAAATAATGACGCCAACACGATTCAGTCACTTCTCGAAAAATTCGACAGTTCGATTTCACGATTGGTGACACTAAGAACAAGAATTGGATCAATCACGAAAAATATTGAAATTTCAAAGGACATTCTAGAGTCCCAAATAATAAGCAATAAAGAAAGAAGAAGCTACCTCGTGGATAGCGATATCGCTGAGCTTTTTGCAGACATGATAAAACAAGAGTCTATCTTGAAAACGGCTTATAAAACGGGTAATAACACGATTAATCAAACACTTTTAGACTTTATAAGATAGTAGGTAACTAATTGAGACAAAGTGAATTTTTAATTAAGTGAACTTTTTTGCTTGCATTTTATGCGGCAAAATAATATAGAAACATTTCCGGCGTAGTCGCATCAAGGTTAATTCTAGGAACTGGAAAGTAGGATCAAATATGCTCGTTTTGACACGGAAGCTAGGAGAAAGTATCGCAATTGACGACCATATAAAAATAGTCGTTGTGCAGATCAAAGGCAAGCAAGTCCGCCTTGGAATTAAAGCTCCTAAAGAAACAAAAATTCACCGTGAAGAAGTCTATAAAGCTATTCAAGAACAAAACCAAGAGGCTTCAAAAGCAGATCTCGATACAATAAGCTCTCTCTCCGATGAACTTTACAAGAAGAAATAAAATCCTTCTTGCACATCCACAATAATCACTGCTAAAATTCCAGAAATGGGGCAGGTTTACAATCTAAAAATGGAGGCAAGTTGTGAAAATCACGACAACTAGGTTTGGCGAGCTTGAGGTGAAAAGGGGAGATATTGTTCACTTCAAAGAAGGCCTCCTTGGATTTGAACATTTGAAAAAGTTTTTTATTGTAGATCCAGGAGACCAAACACTTATTCTTTGGTTTCAATCTATCGACGATGAAAATACTGCTTTCCCCATTATTGAACCGAATATTTTCAGTCCAAACTATTCTGTTAAACTATTACCTCCAGAGCTGTCTAGTCTTGAGCTTGAACGCTTAAGTGATGCAAGTGTCTATACAATTTTAACTATTCCAAAAAAAGTAACTGAAATGTCTGCCAACCTTAAAGCCCCTATTATTATTAATAATAAGAATAAGTTGGCTCGACAGATTGTTTTGCAGGACAGCAAGCTAGAAGTTCGATATGAGATGTATGCGGAGCTAAAAAGGTCAATTGTTAACTTTGATTCAGATGACTCTAAAAGAACAACGGCCAAAATTACTTCTGAAGTCCCTTTGGACAGTCAAAAAGAGAACGACTCAGAAAACCCTCCAGAGCAACGTCCACAGTTTAAACCTCCTCTAAATCATCAATAAAAGCTAGCTCAGGCTCGTTTCAGTGGCAGTCCTTGAAAGGTTTAGGTACATACCAGCTTCTTTGTTGTGAGGGTCCTTTATAAGTACTTTCTCCCATTGATTTTGGGCTTCTAAAATCTTTCCCTTCCCATAGTAAAGAACACCGAGAGCAATTCTGGCCTCAAGGTAAGAAGGGTTTTCGTTCTGTAAACGCTGAAGCTCCTCAAAGGCCTTCGAATGAAAACCTT
>JAOMEV010000121.1 GCA_028346125.1 Bacteriovoracales bacterium
GTGTTTAAAAACAATTTTCATAAAATTTGTTTTTAAAAGAAGTGGATCAAAAAAAAAAATGAAAAAGGAAAAATTTAGATTTTGGAAAGTGCTAAAATGAATCTCAGTGGAATAGTTAGAGAAAGAATATTTGACTTTGAAACAAGGGGTACGTTTTATGGCAAAGTTAAAGTTTATTATAATTCTTCTCTTTGGCCTGATGCTTATGGTCCCAGACTCATATGCACAAAGGCGGGGGAGAAGTTTTTCACAGAAGGCAGGGCCTATTTGGAATGGTGGCCATGCTAACAGGGTATGCCCTCGGGTTTGTTCCCGGGCGCGGGCAAAGTGGACAGGTGGTTGGTGGACTACTCGGCCAGGCCGGATGAGTGTTTGTCAGTGTAACCGGAATAAGAAAAAGTATAGGTCTCACCGGATTTCCAGAATAAAGAAAGCAAAGTTCAGAAGATTTTGTCGGGTAACGAAACACAGGGCCTGGAGAGCTGTTAATCGTTGTGCGAGGTATTCAAGAGGAAGTAAAAGGAGACTTGGAAGATGTTTTAATCGTCTGAAAAGAATTTATGGTAAAAACCGAAGGTTTATGAGGCATTGTAAAAGGCAGATTAGGCAAATTACAAACCATGCTCGTAGACTTTATGTACGTCAAAGAGGTTATCGCCCACCACGGAGAAACTGGAAGAGACGGTACTGTAATGTAAAATACCGCCAATCTATTAGAAAGATGAGAAAGTGTAATAGAATCCGAAAAAGAAGAAATTTGGCCTATGTGAGAAAGTTTCGAAATTGTGCAAGAAGAGTTGCAAGAAATCAATCTAGGCAATTAAGGAGAAGAGGCTGTTACAGGAAAGCAAATCACCTTAATAGATCAGTCAGTAGAAGGATCGCTTGGCGTAGTCGTTGGGTTCGTAGATACTCCTACAGATACAAGAGAAATTATTGTCGTAACAATGGTAACAAAGCAGTAAGTTCTATCTACAGGTGTTTAAGACGACCTAAGTTCGCCAAGGGTTGTGCTAATAAAGTTGAAAGACGTTACAAGAGAAGATTAAAAAGAAGAAGATGTAGATTTCAGGTGAGGCGTATTACGAGGTTTACGAGAACGGTTAAGCGTATAGCTCAAAATCGTTTAAGAAGAGGACCTCGTTATGCATCTAGAGGAAAAGCTAATAAGTGTAGAGTTACAGTAAGGGCATCTAGGAACAACTTTAAGAAGTGCTCGAGAAGGGTAAGAGCAGGTAAGAATAAATGCCTGAAAATGTTTGAGCGCTATTATGAAAGAAAATTGAAAAAGATGCGTTGTAATAAAAGACTTGTTAGGGAAATGCGTAGACACTTGCGCGCATACAGGGGCAAGCCTATTAGAAAAACAGCGAGCTTTAAAGGGAAAGGAAGATCGCCGAGGGTGTTGGCAGCTTGTAAAGCACGGGCCAACAAACTTAGAATAAAGGTTAATAGATGTCTTAAGACGAGAAACGTGAGAAAGTGTATGGAAGGAATCCAGAGGAAGCATGAAAGACCTATGAAAAAGGCGGGCTGTGGAAAAGAAGCTAACCAAATAGGCCAATATGCTGAAGCTAGAACACGTTCGCTCATGTCGAAAAGAAAAGGTTCTAAGGGTAAGTTTTGTAGACAACACAAAATGATGGCCATGCAGCGAGTTGGCAAATGTGCTAGCGGTAAGTCCTCTAAGTCGAAAAGGGCATGTGTTAACAGAATGGTTATTAAGCAAAAGTGGTTCAGAACATTTAAGCAAAAATGTCGTGGAGAAGGTGACGATGTCGATGACCACATTGAGAATAAAATTAAGTAATAAAAGAAAGAAAGCTTGAAAATGAGGGCCCTTACGGGGCCCTCATTTTTTTGATTAGACATTTAAATTGAAGAGGTGGGAATGTTTAATTTTAAAGTTGTTGTCTCTCTTCTTGCCTTCTTCACTTGTTTTTCCTTTTTAGAGGCCTCTTCAGGGTGTCGCAGGCTTTTAAAAGAGGGTAAAAGATCAATAAAAAAATGTTCTAGGTTGAAAAACACATCGGCGAAAATAAAGTGCGCAGATAGAGTTCAGAAAAGGCTAGAGAGAAAAATCAAAAGAAGAAAGGGAAAAAATAAGTGTCCTAGGCTTATAGACAAAGTCGGAAATTACGCTGAAAAAATCGGTCGATAAAAAAACAATCATTTTTATTTACAAAATTAATCTCCCTATGTAGTGTGGATCAATTTAACTAAAAAAGGGACTTATTTCATGAAGAAGGTCGATTTAATCCTTCAACCCAAGGGACTTGTACAAACTGTTGATAATAAACCTACCCTTGAAACGGGAAAGGCCTTAATCATTCTTGAAGGAAAAATAGAAGATATAACCTCCTTAGATGAGGCCAAAAAGAAATATGATTCTAAAGAAATCATTTATTTAAATGACCACGTTTTGATTCCAGGGCTTATAAATACTCACAATCACATGTCTATGAGCCTTATGCGAGGAATCGCCGATGATATTCCTCTTATGGATTGGCTCAATAATCATATCTGGCCCACAGAAATGAAATTTGTTGGCCCAAAATTTGTTGAAGATGGGGCCCTCTTAGCGATCGGGGAAATGTTTCTAACCGGAACGACTACTTGTAGTGATATGTACTTTTTCCCTGAAACAACCGCTAAGGCACTTGAAAAGGCAGGAATGCGGGGGCAGCTGGTTACTCCTATTCTTGATTTTCCAACGACTTATGCTCAAGATGGAGATGGTTACTTAGAGAAAGCGGAGATCTTTGCTAAAAAATATAGTGGAAACCCCCTGGTTAATATAGGTTTAGGCCCTCACGCTCCTTATACTGTGGGAGATGAGACTTTTAAAAAGCTCGTTAAACTTAATGAAAAAATGAACCTCCCAATTCAAATCCAC
This sequence comes from Bacteriovoracales bacterium, assembly GCA_028346125.1. Lineage (GTDB taxonomy): Bacteria > Bdellovibrionota > Bacteriovoracia > Bacteriovoracales > Bacteriovoracaceae > UBA7317. The sequence continues at coordinate 2,897 of JAOMEV010000121.1, forward strand.
CTTCACGAAACCAAAGGTGAATGTGATGATTCCCTCAAAAGTTTTGGGGTAAGGCCTATGGAAAGGCTAAATCAATTAGGGCTTTTTTCCTGGAAAGTACAATGTGTTCATATGACCCAAATGAATGACGAAGAAATAGACTTGGCCATAAAAAAAGACCTTTCTGTTGTTCACTGTCCAGAGTCAAATATGAAGCTCGCAAGTGGGATTTGTCCTGTTCCTAAGCTTTTGAAAAAAGGCATTAATGTAGGAATTGGAACAGATGGGGCCGCTAGTAATAATGACTTAAATCTTCTAGGAGAAATGAAAACAGCAGGTCTTCTTGGAAAGGTAGATACTCTTGACCCAACAGCTTGTAATGCTGAAGAAATTTTCCATATGGCCACACTTGGTGGCGCTAAAGTTTTGGGACTTCAGGATAGGGTTGGAGAGCTGGCCGTAGGAAAAATGGCCGATATTGTTGCTATTAAAGAGGAGGGTTTTATTGACTCTTTTCCAAACTTTAATTTCCTCTCAAATCTCATTTATGCTCAATCTTCACAAAGGGTTGATTCTGTTTGGGTTTCGGGCAAAAGAGTTGTAAAAGACGGTGAGCTTGTGACTCTAAATAAAGATGAGCTTTTGGAAAGAACAAAAATTTGGCAAGAAAAACTCTCTCAGTCTAGCTGAGGGAGCACCTCGGCCACAAGTTCACTCATATTTTTCGAGGCCTCTGCTGCCTTTTGATAGACTTCTTCCAGGGAATGCGCACCTTTGGCAACTCCAGTTGCTAAATTTGTAATACAGGAGAGGGCCAAAACCTTGAGGCCAGAATGCCTTGCTACGAGTACTTCAGGAATTGTAGACATTCCAACAGCATCAGCGCCCATTCTTTTCATCATTTCTACCTCTGCAGCGGATTCAAAAGAAGGGCCTTTATTTCCAAGATAAATGCCCTCGTGAAGCTTAATGCTTT
>JAOMEV010000122.1 GCA_028346125.1 Bacteriovoracales bacterium
CTTCCTTCGGAGTTCCTATTTGTTTTTTAAAAAGTGCTATGTGGGGAGATTGTTTTCATATGGAGAGATATTCAAAAAAGATTAAACTTTTTTGTCATGATCCTGGAGAGTTGATTCAATTGATAAAGGATTACGAAGGGGGTGGAGATGAGCGGATTTTAAAAAATATTAGAGATGACTTTATCGGATCTGGTAATGGAGTTCAATGGATCGTAGAAAAATGTAGAGATTAATAAGTTCTGTGTTCTTTAAAATTATGTTTCAAGATAAGATCTTCATAACTTTTTGCGTAATTTTTTATAGTGTTAGGGTAGTTAAATTTTTCAATGGCCTTAATTGCAGATTTTGACATTTTTTCTTTTTCACAAGCGTTCATATCCAATATTTTTTTTGAAAACAAAAAAAGTGATTTAATATCCCAGTTATAAAGAAATCCATTTTTTCCATGTTCAATAACCTCTGGCATTATTCCAACAGGAGTTGATATGACGGGTGTTCCACATGCCATGGCCTCTAAGGTAACTCTTGGACCTCCTTCTGCTGTCGAAGAACATATTAAAAGCTGAGACTCTTTGTAATAATCTGCAAGAGACTGAATACTTTCTATCCAGTTAACAATTTTTACATTTTGTTCTAAGGAGTGTTTGCCTATAAATTTAGAAATACTCTTTTCCAAAGGCCCTTGACCTATGAGTAATGTTTTTATTTTAGGCCTTTCTTTTTTTAAGATTTTTGTGAGTTCTAGAATTTGGAAGATGCCTTTATTGCTAACGAATCTCCCACAGAAAACGATATCAAACTTTTTTTCTTTAGAAGTGGGGTTAAATGTCTTCAAGTCTATATACATAGATGTAATATTGGAAACTTTCCTCATTGGGAAGTTAATTGAATTTAAATAGGTATAGACCTCATTTTTGTTTATTACTCGTATACGTTTTGCTTTCTTCGCAAAAAATTTTAAATAAAGAGGAGCGGTTACTCTGTAAACAACATCTTTTATACTTGAAATACGAGGATAGCCTTCAATATGATGTATCTCACTAATATAGGGAATGTTGAATATCCTGGATAAAATGGAGGTAATAATTCCATTAAGCATCAACCCATAATCATGGGATACAATAAGATCATAATCATTTTTTTTTAATTTCTTTACCATTTTGCCTATTAAAAAAAATGGGAAAAGAGGTGAGCGATTGGTTGTTGGATACAGAGTTGTATTTTTATTGAGTTTGAAAGATGGTGATGAGGACCCACAGCATAGGACATCAATTTTTTTCCAATATTTTGAAAGCCCAGATAATGTATAATAAAATGGGCCTTTTTTTCCCTTTATTGCGGCACTATCTCCGCTAATCATTAACACATTCACGATGATGGTCTCTCTTTCAGTTATCAATAAAAATATCGTACCACATATGCAATGTTAATAAGGACCAAACTTCAACCATGGCATAAGATGAGGCATTCAAATGATTTTTAATAAGTGGAATACACAATTCAGGGTTAACTAGCCCGGCCTTTTTTATATATGCTTCACTAAGATATTTATCTACGAGTGGTCGAAGACTTGTTCTTAACCATTGTGAAGAGGGTGAGAGCATGCTTCCCGTTTGCCTCGTGAGAACATTTTGGGGAATGATGTCTTTGAATGCCTCTTTTAAAATCCATTTTGTGCTTTTATTCTTTATTTTATATTTGAGGGGTATTTTTTGAGAGTATTGTACTAAATCGTGGTCTAGATAAGAGGATCTTGTTTCAAGAGAGTTGAGCATGCTCATTTTATCAAAGCAGTTTGTTGTGTGGTCTGATATCCACAAGCTAATATCTTTTGACATAAAGTCTTCAGAATACTCTTTTAATGCTCCACTTTCATAATTTTCTTTTAGGTTAGAAATAGCGGTTTTTGGTGAGAAAATATTAATGTTATGTCCAGAAAATATGCCCTTCCATGTTAAATATCGCTCTACCGACGATTCAATATTTCCTCTCAAAGAAAGGGACTTTAATTTTTTTGGGGCAAATTTAAACCCACTAACGCTATTGACAACATTTTTTAACACTTTAGGAAGGTGATTATATGGCGAAATTAGTTTTTCCAAATAATACATTTGATATCCGCCAAATAGTTCGTCACCTCCATCACCCGTAAGAGCAACTTTATAGTGTTTTGAGACTTCTTTGGAAATAGCATAAAGTGGGATTAAAGTAGGTGCATAACAAGGCTCATCCATTTGAGAAATGACTTTTGTTAAGATATCGGGTAATTCATTATTGTATTCTACAAAAATTTCATTGTGATTTGTTTGTAAAAATTGGGCGACTTTGCCTGCATGGAGTACATCGTTATTAAACTTTTTGGCACCTCCGCCTGACTTTGAGGAAAAGCCTAATGAGTAAGTATTTAGTTTTTTTCCTAAAATTTTTGTAACAATACCAGCTATAACAGTGGAGTCCACTCCCCCACTAAGAAAAATGCACATATCGACATCAGACATGAGTCTGCTTTCCACCGAGTGAATTAATTTTTCTCTTAATTTTTTTATCTCTTCTTCTGCACTAAAATCATTTTTATTTTTATAGCTTTCTAGTTTCCAATATTGATGAATTGATACTTTATTATTTTTAACCTTGAGATAGTGCCCTGGAGGTAACTTTTTTATACCTTTAAACATTGTGTGAGGAGAGGGGCAGTACCCTAACGTAAGATAAAAATCTAATCCCTCAGGACAAACCTGCCTTTTTACTGATGGATGTTGAAGAATAGCTTTTATTTCAGATGAAAAAATAAAAAGGTTTGAGTCTTCATAATAATAAAGAGGCTTTTGGCCAAGTTGGTCCCTGCAAAGAGTAAGCTCATTGGTTTTTCTATCGATTATAGAAAAAGCAAACATGCCATTCAGCTTTTTGAAAGATTCATCCCTTTTTTCTTCATAAACTTTTAGTACAGTTTCAGAGTCAGAGTCTGTCTGGAAAAATAATGATTCATTTTTAAGCTCTTTTCTAAGAGACAAATGATTGTAAATCTCTCCATTGTGAACAATAGAAAACCGCCCACAGAGGCTAGAGATTGGCATTTTTCCTTTAGCGAGATCAATAATACTGAGCCTTACAGAACCAATACCGATATTATCTCTTATTGTAATACCGTTTTGATCTGGTCCTCGATGGTTTATCGCATTTTGCATTTTAAATAAAATATTTTCCGATATTTTATTCTTATTTTTATCTAGGTATCCGAAAATTCCACACATAAAGAATAATCCCTAACCTTTTTTTGACTCTAAGGTTTTTATATAAATGTTGGGGCCGAAGTTTTTTATCAGTAAAAATGAAAAGTTAAAGAAGTCTCCATTATTATGATCGGCCTCGAAGCCATTCCATCTGCCATGCTCTTCCTTATTAAAAAATGATTTAATTATTTTACCTTCTTTATTTTTATCATGTGTGATGATAAAGACTTTTTTAAATTCGTTAAGATTTTTTATTGGTTTACTTTTCTCTTTAGCTATAACCATAGAGTTAAAGTGAGTATTGATATTATTGGTGGATATTGTTTTACAACGAGTTGAACAAGACGATTGAAAAAAATTCTTATAAGACTTTGAGTTCATTGGAAGTTGAACTTTAACAGTATCATTAATAATTAGAAAGTTCTGATTATTAACATTTTCCACAATATAATTATAGGCCAAATTATATGTGGATGGAAAACTTAGTAGTAAAGAGGTTTTGATTGCAAAAATGAAAGTTAATATATTAGGAACCAATAAGAATTTACCACTATTTAAAGGAATATATTTTAGAATAA
>JAOMEV010000123.1 GCA_028346125.1 Bacteriovoracales bacterium
GGCCAGTAATGAGGCTGGAGACTTTAATTTAGATAATTTAATTCAGGATGATGCAAATATTGATACAAAAGAAGATGGCCCGAAAATTACAAATATTAGGATAAACCCAACGTCTAAACCTATAGGTACAATTGAAAGTTCAAATTTTATAGGAATTAATGGGAATGGGACGATTGAAGAAACGATTTCTAGAGTAAATAACTACATTCAATCGCATTACAATAAAACAGATGAGAACTTAAATATTACTGTTAAACATGAAAGTTTGGGTAAATTTCAACTTGCAATCAAAGAGAGTGCAGAGCAAGGCCTAGAAATAAAGATTTTAACCGGAACTGAAGATGGAAATAAATTTTTCGTAAGAAATGAAAAAGAAATTTCAAATAATCTAAAGAACCTAGGTCTAAAAATAGGTGATGTAAAAGTTATTTTGAGTCCTGAAATTTTAGCTGAGCAGAAAGACTTTAGTGACTCGAATAAAGACCAATCATCCCAAGATCTTAAAAATAATAAAAGTGATGATAACAAAGAAAGAAAAGAAGATTCTCAAAGAAGACAAAACCTTTGGGAATTTTATCGTGAAAGGATGTTAAGTTAATGCCAACTATAGGAAAACCAGATACAGGGACTAACCCTTTTTCAAAAATTAAAATGAATCGTGGACCTGTCGAAGGTAAAGAGCTTGGTAATGAATTAAATAAAGTGATTGGCCGTGATGAAATGAATCAAGGAATCAAATTTGTAGATAGAAGGAATCATAATCAAATAGGAAAGGATGAGTTTTTACAATTATTGACTTTCCAATTGGCCAACCAAGATCCAATGAAACCAATGGATCAGCACAAGTTTTCATCTGATCTGGCCCAGTTCTCATCCCTAGAGCAATTAGTAAATATGAATTCAAAGTTTAAAAAGCTTAATCCTAATGCTGAAGTTCAGGATAAGTTTTATGGGGTTAGTTTTTTAGGTAAGGAAGTTACCACAACAGGAACAACTGTTAGTTTGGATGCTAATACACCTTCGATAGATGTTCCTTTCTTCGTAAAAGAAAATGCAGAAAGGGTCGTTGTAAGATTGCTTGATTCTAAAGACCAAATGGCGTTTCAAACTGAACTGAAGGACGTTAAAAAAGGAAGTAATATTTTTAAGTGGGATGGTAATGGCATGGATAAACTTCGTGCACCATCTGGTAATTATAGTGCAAAAGTTTTTGCGTGGGATAGTAACTCTGGAGCTGTTGATACTGAGGTAAGATCGAAAGGTGTTGTTAATGGTGTCACTTTTGAAAATGGAGAAACTGTTTTATGGCTTAAATCTGGAAAAAAATTATTTTTGAGAGACGTGAAAAGTTTTAATTTAGAAAATGGATCACAGAAAAATGTTGGTAATAGACCTAATTTAAAAGGTCCGGAAAAACCAATTAATAAGGACCTTGTTTCTAACTATAAAAAACAAATGAATTAATCCAAGAGGGATTATTACGATCAGCCACTAGGAGGGGTGAATGGCCATTTTAAGATCTTTTAATATCGGGATCTCCGGGCTTAAATCAATGGGACAAAATATGTCGATTATTGGTGATAACATTGCTAACTCCCAAACAACTGGTTTTAAGGCCTCGAGGGGGGAATTTCAAGATGTTCTTTCTCTAAGCCTAAAAGGTATTGATGGAGGTGACCAATTTGGTGTTGGGACTAAGCTTGCCCATATTAAGCCAATGTTCACCCAAGGGGATATTTCAAGAACAGATAGTTTTACGGATCTCGCCATACATGGGGATGGTTTTTTCACAGTAAAGGCCAAGTTTGGAAACGGTTTTACTCGTGATGGGTCAATGCATTTTAATAAAAAAGGTGAACTGGTTAACTCAGATGGGTATAATGTCATGGGTTTCCCAAACAATGGTAACGGGAGTTTTATAAACAAACTAACTCCTATAAAAATGTCTAGTTCTACGATCCCTGCAACATCAACTAAACTTGTTACTTTTGATATGAACCTTGATTCAAGGGCCGAAGTTCAAGAATTTAACGTTGAGAACCCTGATGAAACCTCGACATTTGCTAACAGTGTTACTGTCTACGATAATGTCGGAACGGCAAGGCTTCTTACTGTATACTACAATAAGCAAACCAATAATCAGTGGCAGTATCATGTCACTGTGGATGGTGCGGATGCTCAAGATGGTGAGGCAGGGAAAATTTATGAAATGGCCTCTGGTCAACTAATTTTTTCAGATGAAGGGCTTTTACAAGAAGAAGTTGTTGATTCAAATAGTTTCAACTTCAACCTTGGGGCTAAGCCTGACCAACAAATTGAATTCGACTTTGGTGAAACTTTAGTCGAAGGCGGAAATGGCTCTCAGGCCATAACTCAATATGGTTCCTATTCTCAGATAAATAGGCACTCTCAAGATGGCTACAGTGCAGCAACCTTAACAAGTTTATCTTTTGATGATGATGGAGTTATGTCTGCAGTTTACAATAATGGCCAGGTTAAAGCGATTGCTCAGATTGCTATTGCTAGGTTTGATAATAATGAAGCTCTATATAAAAAGGGTAAAAACTTATTTAAGGAAAGTAATTCTTCTGGTCAGGCTATTCAAGGAAAACCAAATGAGGGGGGAAGAGGAGATATCCTTTCTAAGTCTCTAGAACTATCAAACGTTGATATTGCCCATGAATTTGTTAGCTTAATGACTAGTCAGAGAAACTTCTCTGCAAATGCGAAAGCTGTCCAAACAGCTGATCAGATGTTGCAAGAGGTATTGAATATTAAAAGATAATAGTTAGATGATTTCTGAGCTGATGGCCTCGACGGGGCAAGACTCCAAGGCCATCTCGCATAGCTCTATTTGTTGATCACTTTCTGGTTGTTTTGAAACGAAGGCATGCCCTTCTTCTTCATTCATGGAGAAGAAGTTGGGCGCTTCAACTACGCATGCGTCACAAGCAATACAATTTTCGTCTACGGTATATTTTTTTCTCATTAAAAGTTTTTATAAATTTTTACTTTGTGCGTTGTCTTTAGCGCACTTAGTAAATCTTTATTAAGGGACTTCATAAAAGAGTAAGCAAGGTTTTGTTCAAATGAACCCTTCTCACTTTTTTCTGCTTTCGGAGTCTTTTTCTTGTGCGATGAAACCTTAATTAGGGTGATATTCATGAGCTCATCGAAAACAAGAACTTTGTTAAGGTTTAATTCCTCGAACATTTTTTTCTGGTTTTTTTCATTGATATTGAAAAGCCCCTTAGGTCCATCATATCTGTTAATTTCCATCTCTTTTTGAAACTTTAATTGGTAGCTTTTCTTTAATTTGGCAAGCTCTAGACTATTGCTTTCAGAGAGAAGCCTAGAAGCTCTTGCTTTTATTTTCTCTGCTAGCTTTTTTGTTTCTTCTTTCTTTCCATTTTGGATAAGCTCTTTTGCCAACTTCGATTCATAATCCTTAAGTTTAGGGACAAATTTATCTTTTTTGTCTTCTAGCATAATTATATGATACCCAAATTGAGTCTTAACTGGTTGGGCAATCTGGTTCTTTTTGAGAGAAAAGGCAACTTTTTCAAACTCTGGAACCATTCTTCCTTTAGAGAACCAAGGAAGCTCTCCACCATTAGTTTTTCCTGAAGGATCTTCAGTATACTTTTTGGCGAGTGTTGCAAAATTCT
>JAOMEV010000124.1 GCA_028346125.1 Bacteriovoracales bacterium
GAGTGACATGGGTTATACACCTTATGGAGATGATGGTATTATTGGAAAAGATATTTTACTATTCAATGGCTCAACAGGAGAGACAAACTTTCTTTTACCAGAAACTGGTAATCTAAGGCTTCTCAATTATCATTTTCATCCAATAATTAGGCAACGATGCTTGCTAACGAGGGTAAATGAAAAAAAACCTTTTAAAAAAAAGGGTTCAATTATTCATATTGAAAGTATAGAGAACGGTTTTTTCAAAGATGAAAAAGTAGTGCTGTCATCTTCAATACAAACATTAGAAGTCGACAAAAAAGTGTTTCGTTTACCGCCTTTAAAAATTCAACTCGAAATTGAAGACCTATTGCATTTTAAGGCATTTGGAGAAAATATTGTATCTGAGCCAGCATCAGGCTGTGCAAAAGGTCTACAAAGACAGCTTCCGATCACTTTTAATTCACATCCTGCGTGGTGTAATTTAAATGAATCAAATATAAAAATATCTTGTTGAAAAACTAAAAAAGCTTAAAGTTTGATTTGTAGCTTGTAATAAGATTTCTGATTCCGTTCAATTTTTCCTGCATCAGCAAATTTAGCTCTTTTTAGAACTGATTTCGATTTGAGATTGTTTAATTCACATAACCCATAAAGGTTTTTAAAACCAAAGCTTTTTGCTTGCTTGCATAGTTCAATAACGGCATTAGTCATAAGTCCCGAGTGGAAAGAGCTTAACCAGTACCCTATCTCAGCTTCCTCTTTATCGTTGCTTTTAATATCTATCGCACCAATTGGTAATTGAGAGCTATTTAAAATAAAAAAAACATAATAGGAGTCTTTTTTAAATCCTTCTTTTGCCCAGTCTAAAAAAGCTTCCGCGTTTTTGATGGAATATGGCTCCCCCTTGCATCTTACTTTAAAAAGTTGCTCATAGATGAAAGCTTCATTGCAAACATTTTCAATTGAAGTGAGTATGTCTTGGGTTGAATCTATAAAGTGAGCGGGCACAAAGGTGTAATCTTCATTATTAATAAAATTTTTTATTTTTGATTGTCTGAAGTTCATAAGAAACTATAAACCGAAAATAATAAAAAATATAGTTTATATTAATATTTATAAATGTATAGCAAAATATTTCGTGCCCAGCTTTTTGTATATTTTCTTAACTTCTTAAGACATAAAAATTAGAGATCTTTATCCCTCTTTCTAAGGTCTGTCATAATGGTATATTTTCTGGCGTCCCACATGCCAACCTGTCATTTTTTTTTATATGATTAATTAATTTTTTTTCAAAATTTTTCCCCTAAGTCTGTGAGCACATCTGAATCCTAGGCATTTACCAACGGCTTCACAAAGCCACCAGACTTATTCTTTCTAAGTTGGAGAACCAAATTTGCAACCTGGAAAAATCTAAATAAAAACTACTTATAAGGGGTCTTGCAAGTGCTTGAAATAGCTTGTGGTGATTATTCCAAGCTGAATAATCATTTCACGAATCATCTTTGCAGGTTGAAAAGTAAACGCCGTTGTTGTTTAAAGGGTGTTCCATAAAAAAGGAGTAAATATGAACTTAGCTTCAGAAGTTAAAACTTTGCTAAGAAGTCATACAAGTCTTGATGACCTTGTTGAAAAGACTACTATTGGTTACAGTACTGCGAGAAGGCTTTATCTAGGTGAAACCAAAAATGTAAGCCCTAGCAATCTATTAGAATTGGCTTGTTTTGTTTCGCAAAAGAAAAATATTGAATCTGTGATAAAGTTCTTTGCCGACGATTCTCACATAAGAAAAGCTTTGGAAAAGTCTTTTGGTTATTTGGTTAAAGCGCAGACTGTGACAAAAGAGGACTCTACCTCATTTAATAAATTCATCGTTTCTGACTGTCACTTCAAGGTGTTTCTTCATGCTCAGGTAGCAGGGGGAGTAAGTAAAGAGTTTATTAGGGAAGAGTTTGGTCGGCAGGGCGAAGACGTTCTTGCTGATCTTATTGAGAAAAAGGTTTTGAGAGACGAAGATGGAATGGCTCTTATGGCTAATGATGATCTTCAGCTGACTTTAGATACCGCAATAAGGTTTGCTCCAAGCCTTTTTTCTTACTTGAAGCCAGAGAATTTTTCAAAAGCTTCTAATATTTTTCAAATTCACCAGAATAAGGTCTCAAGCAAAACGAGACGCAAGATACTTAAAGTACTAACGATTGCTCAAAGAGAAGTTGCGGAGCTATCGGAGTATGATAATGAAGAAAGAAAGCATCCTATCTTCTCAATGGTTTTTTGCGATAGCATGTTGTCCAAGGAGGAACTGTAATGAAAGCATTAGTTACAAGCATAGTAGTTGCTACTTTTTTAATAATTTCTCCTTGCTCTTTTGCCTATAATGGGTCTGGCGGTGGAAATGTAGGCGGAGGGGGTTCAGGAATGACTGCTTCAGCTATTTTTATGCCATCAATGCCTTTGGATATTACTGATATTTAAAGTCAGGGAGTCTAGTATGAAGGAAAAGTATGTCGTATTTTTTCATTTTACCTTCTATCTTTGGTTCGTTTTCAGTATAAGGGCAACAGCTCTTAAGTTCTTTGATGTCACAGTATTTAGCAAAGAAGTTGCTCTTATTCTTGGGTTGGTTTTGGCGACTATAGTTGCTACTTATTTGGCAAGGGGAAAAGCTCTGATGAAATATTTCGAGTACCCCTTCATTTTTTGGATTTTAGCACCTCTCCCATTTTTCTTTTTGTTTATGACCTATCGTCAGTTTATAGGCAGTTAAGGTAGTGATTGGGACAATAAGACAAGTCATAAAGGATAAATCAATTTTGACAACTAGGGGTCTTAGCTCTTCTTCAATCAAGTCAGCCCTTTTAATATAAAATTACAGCTGATTATTTTAAACCATCAGCTGTTTATCTAGTTTCTCTGATAGTTTTTCTAATTAGCTTTATCCTATGACGGTATGTTATCTGAGACGCCACAAGAAAGAATGTACGTAGTAACAATTTTCCCTTTGGCTCCATTGTAGTGTATATTCTATTGGGCTCCCAAAACTTGCTTATTTCAACAAGCTCTTTCTTCGCTGTGAAGAGCTGGGTCCACCTCCGGAAAATAAAGTTAATAGAAGTTGATTTGAAGAAAAAGAGGTTTTTGAGGGATGTGTGGGAATTTGATTTCTAAGTTAGTTCGTATATTACTTGGCCTATAACTCTTAGGTCTCCAAAAAGTTGAGTATCAAAAAATTCTTTTTTTAAACTCCTAAATGTCGTGTGTATTTAATTAGGTGAGTAGGTTTTCTTGGTCTGTTTTCTCAGGCAGATTTCCACTTTTTGGCCTGGTCCTAGGCACAAATAAAATTTTTTGAAAAAAACTATAACTTATTGTTATTTTTGAAAAACGTTCTGAATCCGCCTGTCACCTCCAAATAAAATTTATTTAGTCCAAGATTCACGTATAAGTCATTGAAAAAATTAGGCTTTTTTAGGAAAAAAAATTATCAAAATCTACATTTTTTGGAAGAGTGTCTTTAATCCAAGGAAACTTCTTGAAGACCCTCTTTTCTGTATCCTTTAAAGCAGTAGTTAAACCGTGGCTTAGGCAAAATGTTTCAAACATATCATACTGTAAATTAGATGAACTTTTATTTTCTTTTTAGACTTTTTATTATTGAAAATAAGAAT
>JAOMEV010000125.1 GCA_028346125.1 Bacteriovoracales bacterium
CCTTATTTCTAAGGTTGAAAAATACGACCTTGATAAAAGAAAGAAATCAGAAGCAGCCTAATTTCATTCTAGACCTCCTAAAAAACTAAGGTATAATGCAGCCAAAGGTTTTGGAGGGATTTCGATGTCTGATGTTATAGAAGGAAAAAGGGAGTATCTTGCTAACTTACGAATTGAAGCCGAAGAGTGTGGCGGTTCTGAGCGAGTAGGAAAGCAGCATAAATCAGGGAAATACACTGCCAGGGAAAGAGTAAAACGACTGGTTGATCCAAATACATTCATAGAGTTTGATAAATTCGTTACGCATAGATGTAATCAATTCGGAATGGAAAATAAAAAATACCTTGGAGATGGTGTTGTAACGGGATTAGGGGAAATTAATGGTCAAAAGATAGCTCTCTACTCTCAGGACTTTACCTGTTGGGGAGGAGCCTTAGGTAATGCCCATGCTAACAAAATATGTAAGATAATGGATTATGCGTTAAGAAACCGCATTCCAATAATCGGGATAAGCGATTCTGGTGGTGCTAGAATTCAGGAAGGTGTTGAAAGCCTAGGAGGCTATGCAGAAATTTTTTACAGGAATGTAAAATGCTCTGGGGTAATTCCTCAACTTTCATTAATTATGGGTCCATGTGCAGGAGGAGCGGTTTACTCTCCTGCCATCACAGATTTCGTTTTTATGGTTGAGAAGTCTTCTTATATGTTTGTGACAGGTCCAGAAGTTATTAAGACTGTGACTCATGAAGAAGTGACGAAAGAAGACCTGGGTGGGGCAAAGGCACATAGTGAAATTTCAGGTGTTTCAAGTTTCACCTGCAAGGATGAGGATGATTGTTTTGAAAGAGTGAGGGAGCTTCTTCAATTCATTCCACCATCAAACTTTTCAAAAACAACTAAAAAGTGGACCTCTGATCCGGTATCTAGAGAAAACAGTAAATTAAAACATGTTATTCCTGACAATCCTAAAAAACCTTACGATATGAGGGAAATTATTCTCGATATTATTGATGATGGAAATTTTCTTGAAGTTCAGAGAGATTATGCCAAAAATATAATTGTTGGATTTTCTTCTATTGGCGGTATTAAAATTGGGATTGTCGCTAATCAGCCAGCTCATTTGGCCGGTGTTTTAGATATCGATTCGTCAGTTAAAGCTGCTAGGTTTGTGAGGTTTTGCGATGCTTTTGATATTCCAATTCTTACATTAGTTGATGTACCAGGGTTTTTACCTGGTACCCATCAGGAGTTTGGTGGAATTATCAAGCATGGTTCTAAGCTTCTTTATGCTTTTTCGGAAGCGACAACACCTTTGGTTACTGTAATTACGAGAAAAGCTTATGGGGGTGCCTATGATGTAATGGCATCTAAGCACATCCGCGCAGATGTGAACCTTGCTTATCCATCCGCGGAAATTGCGGTGATGGGAGCGGAGGGAGCAGTAAACATCGTATTTAGGAAAGAGCTCGTTGGTTTAGAGGGTGAAGAACTAGAGGAAAAGAGAAAAGAACTTGTATCTTCTTACGAGAAAGAGTTTGCTAATCCATACAAAGCGGCTGAGCTGGGCTATTTGGATAATATAATTTTTCCTGAAGAAACTCGCGAAATAGTCTACAAGTATTTTTGCTCTTTGGAGCATAAAAGACATTATTTGCCTAAAAGAAAGCATGGGAATATCCAATTATGAAGTTATCCAAAAAAAAGAGAATCCTCATAATAAATAGAGGGGAAATTGCTAGTCGTATAGCTAAAGCCGTTAGGGAATTAGAACATATTGCTGTAGGTGTTTGGACAGACAACGAAATAAATGCGCCACATCTTCAATTTTGTCATGAATGGCTGAAGTTAGAAGGTTCAAATAATGCTGAAACTTATTTAAATATTTCTCAAATTCTAAATTTGGTAAAAAAGGAAAAAATTGATGCGGTTCATCCTGGTTATGGGTTTTTAGCCGAAAATGCGGAGTTTGCTGAAGAGTTAGAAAAAATAGGAACTATTTTTATTGGACCTAATCCGACTGCGATAAGAATGATGGGTGATAAGGCCATTTCAAAAAAAAAGGCCCTTGAAAGTAAGGTGCCTGTTGTTCCAGGATCTGTTGGGGCAGTCGATGATTTGGAAGAAGCTTTTAGAGTTTCAGAAGAAGTAGGCTATCCAATTCTTTTAAAGGCCGTGGCAGGCGGTGGTGGGAAAGGAATGAGGGCCTGTTTTAATAAGGAAGATGTTGAAAAAAACTTCGACGTGGTGCAGAGAGAGTCCCTTGCGGCTTTTGGAAATAAAGATTTACTTGTTGAAAAACTAATCCTGAATCCACGTCATATAGAGATTCAAGTTTTGGGTGATAAAAAAGGAAATCTTTATCACTTTTTTGAAAGGGAGTGCTCGATTCAAAGAAGGCATCAAAAAATAGTTGAAGAGGCCCCTTCACCTTTTATTGGAGAAGATGAAAAACTAAGGGAAAAGATTTGTGAGACGGCCATCCGTTTAGCAAAAGAAGTTAATTACGACTCAGCAGGGACGGTCGAGTTTATAATGGGAGAGGATAAATCTTTTTATTTTTTGGAAATGAATACCAGAATTCAAGTGGAGCATCCTGTCACTGAAGAAATTACGGGCATTGACCTTATTGTCTGTATGATTCAATCAGCTTTAGAAGAAGACCTTGGTATACCTAATCAAGAATGGATTAGAAGGTCTGGGCATGCTATTGAATGTCGCATATGTGCTGAAGATCCAGTAACTATGTTGCCTGCACCAGGTAAATTAACAGGCTTTGATACCTGTTTTCCGCAAGGGACGAGGTTTGATAACTGCCTTTATCCGGGGCTTGTTGTTACTCCAGATTTTGATCCAATGGTTGGAAAATTGATTGTTGAAGGGATTAACCGAGATGTGGCAATGAGAAAAATGAGGGCTGCGTTAGAAGGCCTTCTTATTGAAGGTCTTAAGACAAATGTACCTCTGCTAAAAGTTATTTTGCGAAACGAAGCATTTTCAAAAGGAAATTATTCAACAAACTTTATAGAAAAGGAAAAACCTCAAAATCAAATAGATAAAGACATTAATATTCAAGATATTTTTAAAAAATTAGCTATTATAGAAGCAAGAAAAATAGGGCTTTAAATGAGATATTATCTGTTAGATCAGGATGAAGAAGAGCTTGTTATTGACCTGCAACTTACAAAAAAACACTCGAATGAACTTTTGGAGTTTGAGCTTTGTTACTTGGAAAAAAATGTGTTAAAAGTCAGGGAAAGTGTTTATACTCGAAAGCTAGCGGACCAATATTTCGTGAGTTCTGATAATGTGCAATGGGAGAAGGTTTCTCGCCAAGAGTTCCCTAGAACACTTTTAGATAGGGTAAGATCCTTTGATCTTTACAGAGGCTTTAGGCCAAGTGGGTTGGGAGGAACGGATTCTGGTGATTTGCTTACTCGTATGCCTGGCAAGGTTGTTAAAGTGATAGTTGACAAGGGGCAAGAAGTTCAAAAGGGAGAGACTCTAATTATATTAGAGGCCATGAAAATGGAAAATGAAATAAAAAGTGGTCTTTCTGGAGTCGTGAAAGAGATTCACGTTAAGGAAGGGCAGGTTTTGGAACAAGGAATTTTAATGATGG
>JAOMEV010000126.1 GCA_028346125.1 Bacteriovoracales bacterium
AGCTGTATTTGAAAGAGATAAAAAGAGGAAAAATATCAAAGCAAGTGGTAATTTGAGGGACATAGTTTGATTCCTTAAATTTAGTTATCTGAGGAACAGCTTTTCGTCTTTAGACGCGATTACATTAAACAATTTAGGGTTTAAAACAAAAATTATAGAGTAAGATAAATGAGCAACTTATTGGAATTTATAGGAATAAAGGTCTTCTTTCCAAATAATACAACAAATATAATCTTTTAATTGCAAGGGGATGTAAAATGGAGTGTGAACTGCTCTTTAGAAAAATTAAAATCGGACCGAAGAGTAGTTAGGCTGGTTGGTAAAACAAAATTTTTTTTAAAAAGGTTCGTAAAATGAAAGTATTAATAATTGAAGATTCAGAAGACTTTCGAAGCAAAATGAGGTCCCTTCTTGAGGTCCTTGACTACGAAGTACTCGAGGCATCAGATGGTCTTGAGGGAATGGAGATGATCAAAAGCCAGACCGACTTAAGCCTGATTATTTCGGATCTCCATATGCCTAATTTAGATGGGCTGACAATGTGTAAAAAAATTCAAAGTGAAAATATAGAAACTGCTCCTATCTTAATGGTTACGACAGAGGCCAACCCTAAACTAAAAAAAGAAGGAACTAGTGCAGGTATTTATAAATGGATATTGAAGCCTGTTTCAGACAAGAAATTTCTGACAATGGTTGAGAAGATTGTTTCCAAACCTTAAGCTAAAAATTATTTAATTCTGCTTTTTTCCTAAACAAATTAAATGCCATGGACAAAATGACCGAGAAGTTATTTGTGAAACCATTTCTGTAAAAGTGGATTATGAAGATAAAAAATGTATCTGTAGCTCGAAAAATTATTATCTACTTTATTTTAAGTAGTTTTGTCATAAGCATGATAGGAATGACTTTTTCCCTCTTCAGAGATTTCATTCAGTACCAAAAGGAAATTAAAGAACGATTTAAAATGATAAACAAGAGTCACATGCCGTCTCTGGCAACTTCTCTTTATACAGAAAACCTCCCCCAAATAAAAAATATAATCAGCGGAATCTTAAGTGTTCAGGATATGGTTTACCTAGAGATTAAGCTTGATGATGATGAGGAAAACAAGATTGCTTATAAAGCTGGCGTGAAGGGCAAGGAAAATGTTCTGAGCTACAAAATTAGAGTTGTCTATACTAATTTAGATGATGATTCACTTACGCCCATGGGTTATCTTACAATCCAGGCAAGCCTTGCTGGCGTTACAACGAAAATAAAGAATCAAATTAAGGTGTTTGTTATTATTCAATTAGTTCAGTTCATCTTGGTTAGTATTATTATGTATAATATTTTTAGACTGTTGGTTTCAAAGCACCTTGAAAGGATGAGTAATTATGCTGAGTCTATAGACCTCATTGATTTATCTGGTCCAGATCTTCACTTGGAAAGAATGGGTAATAACGAAAGAGATGAATTAGATCATGTGGTCATTTCTCTAAATAAGATGAAGGCCAAATTACAACATTCACACGAACAGTTAAAAGATTATTCAGAAAATTTGGAAGTGAAAGTTAAAGATGCAACTCAAGAAATTGAAACTGAAAAAAATAAAGTTGATAATTTACTTAATAATATGAAACAGGCCATCTTTGTCGTTGATGAGGAGTTGAATGTTATTCCTCCAGTATCACATTATGCTGGAAATGTTTTTGATGGAAATATTGTTGGAGAAAACCTTTTTAACACTCTATTTAAAGACTTTGATAAGAATTCGGAAATAGTGGCCAATATTCAGAGTGCCCTCTCACTTGTTTTTGGTGATGATTACATTCAATACGAATTAGTGGAAGAACATCTTTTGAAAAAAATAAATTACTTTTCAGAGTTGAGTGGAAATAAGACTCTGTCAATTTCTTATACACCTCTATTCAATAAGGATGAACTTTTAGATAATTTAATGCTTGTGGTGGATGATATAACCGAAAAAGAAAAACTGGAGGCAGAAGTTGTCTCAGAGAAGGAATCTAACCAAAAAAATATTGCCATTATAACAGAAATGGCCAAAGCAGAAATTGATGATTTAGAAATTTTTCTAGACAATGCAAAAGGGATCTTGCAAAAATCTATGATATTGGCAAAATCTACACCGAATGAAGAAAATATCCTACATGAACTATTTAGGTTTTTACATACACTAAAAGGAAGCGCAAGAGCTTTTAATTTCGACTCCATATCTAGTATTGCCCACCTTGTTGAAAGTGCAATAAGTGAAAACTTAGAGATGGTAAAAAAAGAAATAAAATTAGGGCGTGATAACTATGAATCACTTATTGATAATCTCTATATTTTAAGTCAGGAAGTCCTCGAGTACGGAAATTTGGCGAAGAAGGTTTTTAAGATTGAAAATGAGTTTGGGAAAAAGTTAATTGTAGATATTCAAAATCATATTGTGGACATTGAAAATATTACGTTGATTAATATTTCCTCACAAAATCACTTTTTAGTTAAGACTGAGGCCTTTAAGAAAAGAAAATTGATATTTAATAAAATTCAAAAAAACCCGCCTAGTCAGCAAAGCATAGAAAATTTAAAAAGGGCAACCCACTCATTGAAAGGGTCTCTCCGGGCGAGCTCTGCCCTTACCAACCTTAGCGAGACTGTCCATGCTTTTGAAAAATCTTTTGTTTATTTAAAAGATATCGAAAATACAAGTTTAGATGACTTCAGTGATCACTTCGTTGAAAACTATTTCTACTTAAAGGACACATTAAAAAGTAACTTCATTCAGTCCCATATGAGTAACCCGTACACTACTTATAAAGAAGATTGGGCAAACATCTTTTCAAATATTTTCAAACTTTCTTTATCATTTGATAAAGAAACTTTAAAAATTGATAGTAAGGGTGTTTTTATATTAGATGTTATTGCATCTCGAAGTGAGAAAATAGGGTTTCAACTTATTGCTAAGGAGGCCAGTGATTTAAAGGTTATCCTTGGCAAAGGCGGAGACTTTTCTGAAACTGAAAAAAATGTCGTTTTTTCTATAATCCAAGACCTTTGGAATTACACTATTTTGGTAGCAAAGTTAGATTTTTATCATTTGGAAAGTAATGTCGAAAGGTCTGTTCAATCAAAGTTAATTGCGAAAATAAAACCCTTTGATAAAGAGGCGGATATTGTAGAGCTTAAGAAGTTATTAGATGAGAGTGAAATCAAGACTATTATCATACTTACCATAAAAAAGTTAATCGATGAGTCATATTCCCTTAAGTCATTTGCTGGTGAGGTAGAAAAATGGAGCTTGATAAAAGAGTTTGAGCACTTCGGGGAAGTTTATGGGAATCATGGAGATGAGCATTCCCCTGACCTAAAGCTCGCACGTTCTCTTTTGAAAACCTCTCCAGTTATAAAATCAATAGGTGAAAAAATAGATGAGGAAACGAGAAACCAGGACCCTGTCGCAAAAATTTTAAAGTCCTTTTTTGGGGAGAATTCCTATTATGTTTATTTGAAGTTTATAGACTTCCACCAGCTTATTTCCGGGTTTTTGTCAGCAGATAAAGGGGAAGTAAGTTTAAAA
>JAOMEV010000127.1 GCA_028346125.1 Bacteriovoracales bacterium
TCGGGCCTTCCAAAGCTAAAAATTGAAGAGGCTGCAGCAAAAAAGCAGGCCAAAATAGATAGAGGAGAGGATATAATAGTAGGAGTTAATAAAAATAAGGTTGAAAAAGAAGAAGATATCGAAATTTTAGAAGTAGATAATCAAAAAGTTATGGAATCTCAAATAAGAAATTTAGAAAAACTCCGAACAAGTAGGGATGAAGCCGCCGTTCAAAGTGCTCTAGATAATCTTACCCTATATGCAAAGACTGGAAAAGGTAATGCTCTTGACCTTTCTATTAAAGCCGCCAGAGTTCGTTGCTCAGTGGGAGAAATAACCTATGCTTTGGAAAGGGTTTGGGGAAGGTATAATGCAAATAACCAAACCATTGCTGGAGTTTATGGGAGTGCTTACGTGAATGATGAAGAGTGGCAAAAAATTAAATCAGATATTGAGGAATTTGAGAAACTGTATGGGAGGCGTCCTCGAATGATTGTGGCCAAAATGGGACAAGACGGGCATGACAGAGGTGCCAAAGTCATTGCAACGGCATTTGCTGACGTCGGTTTTGATATCGATATCGCACCTCTTTTTTCCACTCCTCAAGAGGTTGCGAAACAGGCCATTGAAAATGATGTCCATGTTGTAGGGATTTCTTCCCAAGCGGCAGGGCATAAAACCCTCATACCACAACTTATAGAGGAGCTAAAAAACCAGGGCTCAGAAGATATCATTGTTATTGCTGGTGGCGTCATTCCTAAAAGGGATTATGAAACCCTTTACCAATGCGGAGTTAAAGGTATTTTTGGACCTGGAACTCCTATACCTGAAGCTGCCAAAGAAGTTTTAAAATCAATTAAAAACAATTTAGTAAAAAAATAATGAAAGCTATGTATAACTTAGAACAAATTCTCAATGGAAATAGAGTTGCACTGGCCAAGGCCATTACTCTTATAGAAAGTAAAAAAGACTCCGACCGACTTCACGCGCAAAGGCTCATGGAAGAAATTCTTCCTTATACGAATAAATCTATCCGTATTGGGATTTCAGGAAGTCCTGGGGTGGGAAAATCCACCTTTATTGAAGCTCTAGGCCTACACTTAATAAATAAAGGGAAAAAAATTGCTGTTCTGGCCGTCGATCCAAGTTCTCCAATTACTGGTGGAAGTATCATGGGAGACAAAACAAGGATGGAGAAGCTTTCGAGACATCCAAAAGTTTTTATTAGACCTTCACCATCTTCAGGCACCCTTGGAGGTGTGGCCCAAAAGTCTAGGGAAACAATTTTGCTCTGCGAATCCTCCGGTCATGATATCATATTTGTGGAAACGGTAGGCGTGGGCCAAAATGAAATAGAAGTTTCAAACATGGTAGACTTCTTTCTAGTTCTTATGCTTCCTAATGCTGGCGATGAGCTCCAAGGTATAAAAAAAGGAATTATTGAACTTGCTGATGCCCTTTTAATTAATAAGTCAGATGGGGAAAGTATTCCTATCGCACAAAGAACTCAAGCTCAGTATGAAAGTGCAATCAAATTACTAAAACCCCATGGCTCTTGGACCCAAAAAACCATGACATGCTCGGCCCTTGAAAAGAAGAATATCGAACCCGCTTGGGAAATGATCGAAACCTTCGAAGAGCTATCAAAAAAAACTGGGACATTTTATAATAAAAGGGCCAAGCAAAACAAGGAATGGATGTGGGCACTCATTAGAGAACTCATGGATCTCAAACTTAAAACCCATCCGGAAATTAAACAACTGTGGCCTAAAATTGAAAACGAGGTTGTAAGGGGTGAAAAAACGCCGCAAAATGCGGCGCTAGAAATAATGAAACAGTTTTCTTAATTAATCTGCCAGACTTCCATTTTTAAGAAATTTTAGGAACTTAGATTCTGAAGACAATAAGAATTTTGATTTATTAGAGAAGGTATTCTTGTAAGCTTCCATAGATCGGATAAACTCATAAAAGTCCGACCCTCCTTTAATAGACTTTGCATAAATCGCAATAGACTTTGCTTCAGCAACCCCTCTTATTGCCTGCGCCTTTCTATAAGCCTCAGACTCAATCTTTTGAAGATCTTTTGTAAGCCTTCCTTCTATCTTTGCTTTTTCACCTTGACCTATAGATCTGATCTTTTCAGCAATTTTCTTCCTCTCAGAGACCATTCTCTCGTAAACTTTTCTTTCTACAGATTTGTCATAGGAAATCCTCTTCAATTGGACATCTATAAGCTTAATTCCAAATTTCTCTAACCCTTTACTTGCATCCTTTGCGATAAGGAGACTGAGGTTTTCTCTTCCTACATCAATTCTTTCAACTTCCCCACTTAACTCATCTTCTATAAATGTTTCTCCCTTGGCCCTCTTTTCACTAATTTCTTTTCTTTTTTGTCTAATCTTTGACTCAATTAGATTTGAATTTCTAACTGCTTCAACTAAGTTGTGTCTAGAAATTACGTTCTTTGTAGCTGAATCCAAAATCGCTCCAATTTTGAACTGAGCACCCCTTTCCCCCTGAACAGTTTGTAAAAAAGTAAGGGCATTCATAACTTGCCATCTCGCAGTCGTATCAACTTTAATAAACTTTTTATCTTTGGTTGTAACCTGCTTAGGAATACCGTCCCAATTCAAAATCCTCTTATCCACATATCTCACTTTTTGAACAAAAGGAGTTTTAAACCCAAGCCCGGCGTTGGTTTTCGGACTCCCTATAGGCTTTCCGAATTGTGTTATAACTGCCTGTTGGCCAGGATTAAGAATATAAACGGAGTTTTTTAAAACGACAGCACCGCCCAAAAGAATTGCTAAAAAGATTACTAGTGTATTTTTTTTCATGACTTGTCCTTATTCAATAAGATTGATTCATTTGCCTTTTGGAATATTGGCAGAACTCCCTTAACCATAGAGTCAATAATTGTTAAATCATCCAATCGAGAGAGTACGTCTTCCATCGTTTCTAGATAAATTCTCTTCCTAGTTACCGAAGGAGACTTTTTATATGCCTTCAATACCGAAGAAAACTTTTTTGCATCACCTTTCGATCTATTTACAATTGCTTCTGCATACCCTTCCGCTTCTGAAATAAGCTTCTCGGCTTTACCTCTCGCTTCCGGTATTACCTTGTTATAAGCTTCTTCAGCTTGGTTAATAACTTTTTCTTGCTCTTGCTTAGCTTCATTCACTTCGTTGAAAGAAGCCTTAACAACTTCCGGAGGATTCACATTTTGAAGTTGAACAGTAAAAATTTGAATTCCCATATCGTATTTATTGAGAAGACTCTGCATAAGCTCTTGAACTTCAGTTGCAATTTCTACCCTTCCCGTCGTCAAAACCTCAGTAACCAATCTGTCCCCGATAACTCTCCTCATGATTGACTCAGAAACATCTTTAATATTCTTTTCTGGAGATGCAGTCTGAAAGAGAAACTTAAAAGGATCCGATATTTGAAATTGAACAACCCATTCAACATCAGCAACGTTAAGATCTCCTGTTAACATAAGAGATTCATCATTAAAGGCATCTGATCGAAACCTCATTCGACGATTTGACGTTTGGGG
>JAOMEV010000128.1 GCA_028346125.1 Bacteriovoracales bacterium
TACCTTCCTGGTGCGGATGACATTTATGTAAGTCCAAGTCAGATTAGGCGATTTGGTCTAAGGAAAGGGGACACTACAGAAGGGCAGATCCGTCCGCCGAAAGATGGTGAAAGATATTTTGCTTTGTTGAAGGTTAATAAAATTAACTTTCAAACTCCGGAAGTTCATAAAAAGACTGTTTTATTCGAAAACTTGACTCCTCTTTATCCAGAGAAAAAGATAAGCCTTGAGTTTGACAAGAAAAAGCTATCAACCCGAATTATCGACCTTTTTGTTCCGCAAGGCTTTGGGCAAAGGTGTCTTATTGTTGCACCTCCAAAAGCTGGTAAAACAGAGCTTTTGAAAGAGATTGCTAATGCTATTACAAACAACCACAACGATTCTAAATTAATTGTCCTTCTTATAGATGAAAGACCTGAAGAAGTGACGGATATGAAAAGAAGTGTTGATGCGGAAGTTGTATCAAGTACTTTTGATGAGCCAGCTAATCGCCATGTGCAAGTAGCTGAAATGGTTATGGAAAAGGCCAAAAGATTAACTGAAGCCGGTGAAGATGTTGTTATTCTTCTGGACTCTATTACTCGTTTGGCACGAGCTTACAACACAGTTGTTCCACCATCTGGAAAGATTCTTTCTGGTGGTGTTGACTCTAATGCTCTTCATAGACCAAAAAGGTTTTTTGGTGCCGCGAGAAATATTGAAAATGGTGGATCTTTAACAATCATTGCAACTTCTTTGATTGATACTGGATCTAGAATGGATGAAGTTATTTTTGAAGAATTTAAGGGAACGGGTAACTCAGAAATTCAACTTGATAGAAAGTTGTTAGAAAAGAGAATTTTCCCTTGTTTAGATATTAATAAGTCTTCGACGAGGAAAGAGGACCTTCTTGTTCAAGAAGGTGACCTTCAGAGGATGTATGTTCTTAGAAAAGTTCTTCATCCGATGAATACAGTTGATTCGATGGAGTTTATGTTAAGTCGAATTACCAAGACTGCTTCCAACTCAGACTTTATGGAGTCGATGAACGGTTAAATATATAGGGAGCCAAAGAGCTCCCTTTTTTTGTCCTCATGATTGTTTGGATAAATAATGAAGTTTTTTGAGCATCTTGAGTCGATTTCTTACCAGCAGTGGAATGTTCTCCAGCTTTTTTTAATCTAAAAAAGGACCCTTTTATGTTTGATAAATTAGAAGGTGTTGTAAAACGCTATCAAGAGTTGACCGAAAAATTGGCCGACCCTTCTCTTTATGATCGCCAAGCTGAGTTTAAAAAAATATCCAGCGAACGTGCAAACTTGGAGGAAATAGTCGACGTTTACGGGCAATATAAAAAAATCCGTCAAGAAATTGAAGATGCTAAAGACATCTTAAGAAATGAAAAAGATGATGAAATAAGAGAAATGGCCAAAGAAGAACTTTCCGAGTTGGAGAAAGGATTTCCAGGTCTTAAAGAAGAGTTAAGTTTACTCCTTATACCAAAAGACCCCTTAGATGATAAAAACGTTATGATTGAAATCAGGGCCGGAGCGGGAGGCGATGAGGCTTCAATTTTTGTTGCTGACGTCTTCAGGATGTATCAAAACTACTTGAGGGATTTAGGTTTTAAAAATGAAGTGATCTCTCTCAGTGAAGGTGATGAAGGAATTAAAGAAGTCATTTTCAGTGTAAAGGGGGAGAAGGTCTATTCAAAGCTTAAGTATGAATCAGGAGTTCATAGGGTCCAAAGAGTTCCGAAAACAGAATCTCAGGGGAGAGTTCACACATCGACAATCACAGTTGCGATCATGCCTGAAGTTGATGATGTCGAGTTTGATTTAGATATGACAGAAGTTCGCATTGAGGTTTTTAGGGCCAGTGGAGCTGGTGGGCAGCATGTTAACACAACGGACTCAGCTGTTAGAGTCACCCATATTCCCACAGGAATGGTTGTGGCCAACCAAGACCAGAAATCTCAGTTGAAAAATAAGGAAAAGGCTTTAAGAATTCTAAGAAACAGAATATACGATAAAATGGTTATAGCGCAGCAGGCGGAAGAAGCCGCTGAGAGAAAGGCCCTTATTGGAAGAGGTGATAGATCTGAAAGAATCAGAACCTATAACTTTCCTCAAGGTCGTTTGAGTGATCACAGGATTGGTTTGACGCTTTATTCATTAGATAAGATCATAGAAGGAGATTTGTCTCCTGTTACAGATGCCCTTATTGCCCACAACAGGGCAGAGCTTTTAAAGGGTCAAGAAGAGTAAATTTTGAAAAGTCTTAATCAATTTGTTCAAGAGTATTTTGAAGAGTCCAAGGCGCTTCTTACCTCTTTTTATCCAGGTTTAAGAGAAGATACTTTCAAAAGAGACCTTGAGCTTTACCTCTTTGGAGTTGAGTCTGACCAGAACCAGAGATTGAAAGAAACACCATATTTGAAGGGTATTCAGCAAAATGTTTCAAAGTTCATTAATCAGGTAGAAAAAGGTACACCGTTACCCTACATAACGGGAAAGTCTTATTTTTATCGAAATGAATTTCTCGTTAATTCAGATGTGTTGATACCAAGGTCTGAGACAGAGATTCTTGTTGAGGATGCTTCTAATTTTTTGAAGCAAAATCAAAATGGTGATACTCAACATGTACTTGAAGTTGGCACTGGATCTGGCGCCCTCATTCTTTCTTTATTAAGTGAAGTAGATTTTGGGGTTTCTGCGAAAGCGAGTGATATATCTTCCAAGGCCTTAGATGTTGCTCGAAAGAATTTCTTTCTTTTGAAGTTTGGAATTCACTCTGACACAACGCTTGACTTTATTTGTTCAGATCGACTTTCTTTTTTGGAAAATAAAGAACAAAAATTTGATTTGATTGTATCAAATCCTCCTTATATAAAGAGAAAAGGAGACTCCTCATTAGTTCATCCTAAGGTTCACGAGTTTGAACCCCATCAGGCCCTTTATTTGGATGACGAGAATTACAATTCTTGGTTTGAGAAATTTTTCCTTCAGGTCAGGAATTCACTTAAAACCGGAGGGGCCTTTTTAATGGAAGGCCATGAAAATCATTTGAATGAGCTTAAAGATTTGGCGAAGACATTAGGTTTTCAAAATGTTGAACTTAAAAAAGATTATTGTGATAGATGGCGTTTTTTAAAAATGAAAAATTAATTGGGAGCAGTTATGGATCAATTAGTTATTGAAGGTCCGGTAAAGTTAGAAGGAAGAGTCAAAGTTTCTGCGGCAAAAAACGCTTACCTGCCTATAATGGCCAGTATTTTGTTGAGTCCAAAGCCAGTTCACTTGAGAAATTTACCAAGCTTGAGAGATATCAAAACGATGGTGAGCCTTCTCGAAAACTTGGGTGTCTCTGTTGAGAGGAAGGAT
>JAOMEV010000129.1 GCA_028346125.1 Bacteriovoracales bacterium
TTTTTGGAACCTTCATAAAGGGCCAGACGGGTTGAGTTACAATGTGAGAATAGGAAATGGTCCTCTAAGTGGTAATGTTATTACCTTTACAGAAAAAAGTGAGAAACAGGAGGAAGATTCTGTGGATGAGGAACAAATTAATGATTCTAACGAAAGTCAAGCTTACGAATAACTTTCTGGGCCCTGTAAGCATTAAGCCTACCATTGGTAAGGCATCTAAAAAGAAGTGACGATTCTTCCGTTGTAGACTTTGTAATAATATTTTTAAGGTCTTTTGCTTTTAGATTTGGAGATTGAGAGAGAATAAGTGCTGCAACACCACTAACAAAGGCCGTTGCTTGGCTAGTCCCTGTTCTGTAGCCAACTCTCCGTTGGGGTAAGGCCGCCTTTATACGGTGGCCTGGTGCTGATAAATGAACGGAGTTTTTTCCATAATTGGAAGAGGGAAGGAGATTAAGCTTTTGATCGTTTGCAGTAACGGTAATAATATTTGTTAGGTTATAGCTAGCAGGGAAAAAGGCGTTTTCCTTCTTATCAATGTTTGAGCTCTCATTTCCTGAAGCGGCCACAATAAGAATTCCTTTTTTTTCGGCCAATTTAAGTATTCTTCTTTCTTCCTTTGAAGGCTCAGGGCCTCCTCCGGAGTAGTTAATGATATCTGAATTATTTTGGACTGCGTATTCGAGCGCCTTAATAGTAGAGTCTAAGTTGTCTTGACCCGATGCGTTTGGGTTGTAATATTTTAAAACCAGAAGCTTTACCTTCGGGTAAACACTTCTAATAATTCCGGCGATATGTGTTCCATGTCCATGACTGTCGAAGGGCATACTTTTAGAGCTCGACCCTGCTGAAAAATCCACCCCATAATTTTTTGTTGAGGAAGTGCCCTTGAGAACTTTTAAATTATCCCTAAAAAAGGGGTGTTGAGGATCTATTCCAGTATCTACAACCGCGACAACAATTTCCTTTTTTTCTTTATTAAAGTGCTTCCAGGCTTCCTTAAGGTAAATTGAAGAGGTTTTGTTGGATGGTTTTATTGCCCAGCTTGCATAGCGAGAGCTGAGTTCTTGGAAATTAAAAAGTGTTTTTCCTAAAGAAGGTAGAGAAAAACAAAGGATAAAAATAACCGAGTAAAAGGACCAACAATTCTTTTTTAAATTAACCATACTAAACCTTTAGATTTAAGAAACGCTCTTTGTCTTTTCGAAAAAAAATCAAAAGGCCATAATTTAATTTTAAAAAAACAAAGTCTATTGATGTTAACGTAGGAAGGAAATCATTTTGGAAACTAAAATATCTATTCAAAAAGCCTATTTTAAGCTTAAGTCTGGAAATATGGATAAATCTGACTTTACAGGGCTGGTAGGCCATCCTTCAGTTTTAATTCGACATTATTTGGCCAAAAATGAATCAACCCCCTTAAGCGTATTAAAACTACTTATATGGGATCCAGATATGTTGGTTCGTGATTATGCAACTAGAAATTATTTAAAGAAAAAAAGGAGAGAAAAGGTATAATTTTACTGGACCGACTTCTTAAGGTCTCTCCAGCTTTTTCCTCTTCTCGCTTTTCTGTTTTTCTGAAATTGAGTTACGGCCTGTATGTGTTCCTTATAATTTCTTGAGAATTTATGGGTGCCATCATTTTTACTTACGAAATAAAGGTATTTGTGTTTTGCCGGTCTATTTGCTGCTTTAAGTGATTCTAGGCCAGGGTTACTAATTGGACCGTGGGGAAGGCCATATATTTTATAAGTGTTGTAGGGAGTTTTTTGGAGGAGGTGCTTTTTTCTAAGATTGCCATTAAACTTTTCAAAAATCCCATAGATTGTTGTTGGGTCGGATTGGAGTCTCATTCGTTTTTTTAATCTATTATGGAATACTCCCGAAATAGCAGGTCTCTCAAAGCTGGCTCCAGTTTCTTTTTCAATTATAGAAGCAAGAGTCACTAAGGAGTGGAGCTGTCGGGGGGACATGGCCAAATCGAGGCGGTTAACTTTCTTGAAGAACTCCCTTACCATTATTTTAATTATTTGGCGGGGAGGAGTCCCCTTGCCAAACCGATAGGTGTCTGGATAGAGGTACCCTTCAAGCGTTTTGCCCTTAACTCCTAAGGTTTTTGCAAACTCGTTATCTTTTGCTGCTGCAACGAATTTTTTGTAGCTGCATATCTTCTTACGCTCAAGCATTTTCCCAATTTCATAAATATTTTTTCCTTCTGGTACGGTAAATTTTGGTGCGACAGAGCGCCCTTTAAGGAAGCTATCTATGATATCAAGAGATGTAGATCCCTTCTTTATATAGTAATTTCCGGATTTGAATTTTTTGAGTAGTCCGTTTAGTTGGCAATACCGGTGGAAAATTTTTGAATTATCAATAAGCTTTCTCTTTTTTAGACGGTAATTGATTGTCGAGAATGCTTCACCTGGCTTAATTTTAAACTCGACGCTCGGCCCACTGTAGGACGAAAGGCTAAGATGGTAGTAAAACTTCGTTGCGGTCAAAAGCAAAGCGAAGAGAGGGGCGATAAGGGCAAAAAGAATAATGTTTTTTTTCATGATTTTTTTCAGGTAAAGTTGTTTATGTTAAGCATCTAGAATACTGCTCTCAGTTTGACTGATCAAGGTTAATTTTTCCAAGAAGGCCTCAAGTATAATAGAGGCGGCCAATTCATCAACACGTTTGAGGTCGACTTTGAAGTTATATTGCGGAAGCTGTTTCATTCTTTCCTTGGCCTCAAAGGTGCTTAGAGTCTCATCTTGTAAGAAGAGGGGGGTTCTGGGAACTTCTTTTTTCCACCTTTCCGAAAATTCAAGGATTTTTTGAGTCATCTTTGTTGGTTGTCCATCCGTCAGATAAGGAATCCCTAATATGATAAGGTCTATGTCTTCGGAGGAGATGAGCTTTTTAATCTCTTCAATAAGGGCCGAATCTCCTTTGTATACGATTCTCCCGAAGGGTAAGGGGTAGGGGTCCTTTCCTTGCATGTAAATTGCGAGACCAGTGACTCTCGTGCCATAATCGATACAAAGCATTGATTTGGGCCCAGACTTTAGGAAATTTTTTTCAGATAACTGTGTCATGAAATTCTTTGTATGGCACAAAGAGCTCTTTATCAAGGGCTCGGGGGGTATTTGAAAAAAAAGACAGAGGTGTATTTTGACCTTGACAAGGCAGCGATAAGGATTATTATGATCCTATAGTCTTGAAACTACCAAAAATCTTAAAAGACCAATAATCTTTTAGCGAACGCTTTTTAAGGGGTTTTGCAACCGCGCAATAATACTCGGTACTAAACTATAAAATTTATTTATATCCAACCAACATTATATTTTATCAGGGGAA
>JAOMEV010000013.1 GCA_028346125.1 Bacteriovoracales bacterium
ATAAAGGGCCATTATTTGAGTTAAAGCTCTCATATAGGCCATTCTCGGGAAGGTCCACATTGCATGTTCTTTGGAAAGAGATGGTGGGGGCCTGAGTGCCTGAACCATATTACTCCAATGGTGTCCTCTTATTTCTCCCAAATCAAAGGCCCCAATATGATCAGTTTCACTTTCTCTCAAAAGGCGATTTCTTGGTATTTCGATAAACTCTGTATACTTGGTAATATTATTTTTTTTCAAAAGCGTTTGAACTCTTTTGTCACTCCACAGATCTTGAAGCTCCTGTTCCTTTAAAGAGTGACTTAGAGCTCTATTATCCACTAAAAACGATTTTGTATTTCCTAGTTCAACTTGCGTGTCATAAAGTCCACCAGGCGCCCCTCGAAAGCCATCAATAGAAGAAAGGTAAAGAAAGATGGCATCAAGGCTAAAGTTTTTCCAATCAATCTTCCCTTTATCTGTTAGTTTTGGGGCCAGAATATTAGGTTTCTTTTCGCCCAAAATAGTTGTTCCACCGGGATTCGAAAAAGTCGATATGTCCGTCACCGCAGAAAGGTTAAAAATAAAAGTTCCAGGAGAAAAGTAATCGTTATTAGAATGAAGAAGGTTCCAACGAGTTCTTACAAAGGGAGACATATCAATGGCCCCATCTCGAAGAGTCCTAATCTCTGTTCCTTCCATTACCCTATCGGCCATCTTTTTCATAGGGGCAAACTCAACTTCGAAGTTTTTCAAAACCTCTTTCATCACTGGAAGCTTATAAGCTGCAATAGGGGAATTAAGAAACAAAGGTGTAATCTCATGGAGAAGCTTTTCCCCCGTCTTTTCATTGGCCTTATCAACGACTTCACTCAAGGTTTTGTCGCCCGTAACCTCATCAAGCGTTTTGAGGGCCGCTCTCGCAATTCCTGTCCCTTGAACCACACCTGCATAAGTGACAAAACCCATAATTCTTTTTCTAAGCGTGGGACTTTCACGAACGGCATCAAGAACTACTCCAGCACCTTTACTGTAGCCCAATAAAATAAACTTATGATCCTTATAGATAGATGGAAGGTCCTCAAGCCATTTCACCAAAAGCTTGGTTGATTCAATATTTTTTCCAACAGTATTTCCATTCTCCCATCCGGCCAACGAAAGAACATCGAAAGTATTCTCAACACCATTTGTCCTTCCATAAAAGGCCTTGTGGTCTTCAATTTTAAAATCCACCATTGTTTCTTCAGATAAAATAGGACGGAGTCGGGGCCTTCCATAATAATCATTAGCATCGCCAATTATTTCTTCAAAAATAGGAAACTTGATAAGATGGGCCGCATAACCAGGAACAATAACAAACGCCACCTTTTGGGGTTTCCTAGAAGCCCCGCCCCAAGTTATTCCCTTCATCATATTCTTTCCTTCAATGGAAGAGAAAAAGTTTTCCTTCGGGTCGAATTTTCTATTACTATTTTTCAAAACGCTGTATAAAAATTTTTGAACAGGCGGAAGCCTCCTAATGTGACCTGGAATGGGTTCACTAAAATCTAGGGCACTTATATTTTGGTAATTAGAATCCCTCCTATATATTTTCTCCCTTATGTTATAGGCCTCCTTGGAAGTTTTGGCCTCCAAGGTCTTGGCAATAACCTCGTCAAAACGTAAGGGAGTCCACGAAGTATGCTCCTTTAAAAGCGCCATTGTATCATTAAAAGGGGGTTTACCTTTCCTCGATTCTTTTTTTATCTCTAAAGCAAAAAGTTTATTGAAGAGCAACTTCCAATTTACTTCTTTTGCCAAAGAATGAGATTCTTCTCCCATACAAAGCCGTGATACAAAAAAGAAAGTAACCAGAACCATTTTCTTCATAATGGCCTCCTTAAAAATTTTATACAGAGACTTTTTCGGTGTTAAATTTTTAAAATTAATGTTGAGTCACCAATTTGGAACAAAAAGTTTCATTACTTACCATTTAAACAAATGAATAATTACAACAACTTATAAGCAGCCTCGGATCACATCCTTTCACAAGAAATCTTTCATTTACCGTTGCTCTTTGCTTTGATAAAAATAATCTTTAATTTATCAAAGGTGCCCAAAAATGAATTTACCTATGCCAAAAGCAGAAAAAATAGCTCAAAAATACGTTAACCATGGAAAAGATCGAATTGATAACTATTCTTGGTTGCGAGATGAAAATTGGCAAAAATTTATTCACGGAGAGCTTGAGTTTAAAAACGAAAAAATAAAAAAATACATAGATGAAGAAAATAACTACACACAAAAACGAATGGGTGAAAACAAGGACCTCAAAGAAGAACTCTACAAAGAAATCCTAGGAAGAGTTAAGGAGGATGACTCCACTCACCCCTCTCAAAGAGGTGACTACTTCTACTACCAAAAAGAAGAGAAAGGAAAAAACTACCCTATACTTTGTCGAAAAAAAGGCTCCCTTGAATCAAAAGAAGAAATCTACTTTGATGTAAACAAAGAAGCCGAAGGTAAGAAACTTTTCATCGTAGATAGAAAGTCCCCCTCACCAGACAATAACTTTTTTGCCTATATGTTTAATACCTCAGGCTCTCTCGAGCGAACCTTAAAAATACGTGATCTTAAAACAGGAAAAGACCTTCCCTGGGAAATTTCAAATACGAACGGGTCTTTTGTTTGGCATAACAACAATACAGACCTTTTCTACATCGAAAGACATCCCGATAATGGCAGAGGGCAAATTGTCTACAAAATAAATATTCTTAAAGGCCCAGAGAGTAAAGAAATCGTCTTTCAAAAACCACAAGATTTAGATTATATGTTCATGGGAATTCGAAAAACCTGTAGTAAAAGGTTTCTTCTCATTTCCCCTTCTAACTCAAGCAGCAATGTAACTTATTTTTTAGATCTTGAAAACGAGTCTTCTCCAAAACTCATTGCCCCTGTCGAAAAGGAAGTTCAATACTCTGTTGAGCACTTTGATGATTCTTTTTACTTTCTCACAAATAATAAGGGCGCCAATAATTTTAAGGTTATGAGGTCTCTGATAAGTGCTCCTCACAAAGAAGACTGGGAAATCTACATTAAAGAAAGAGAAGACATCTTTATTGAAGATTTTTCAATTACAAATAAACACCTTATTTTAGAAAATCAAAATAACTCCAAGGCCCTTCCTGAAATAGAAACCCACCATCTTATCACAGCTGACAAAAAAGTTATCAAAATGGATCAAGAGGCCTACTCTCTTTTTTACCAAGGGGCCTATGACTTTGAGGCCAAGGAAGTTCGTTACTCTTTTCAATCGCCCTGTCTTCCCAATCAAACAATAGACCTTAATTTAGAAACTGGGGAAAGGTTTATCCGAAAAACAAAAGAAGTTCCAAACTTTAACCCAGACCTCTATGAAACAAAAAGAGTCTTTGCCCCCTCTCATGATGGCAAAGAAATACCTCTTACCCTCCTTTATAAAAAAGGACTCAAATTAGATGGAAAAGCACCTGCCCTCGTCTATGCCTACGGTTCTTACGGCTATTCAATGCCCGCCTACTTTTCCCAACAGCGTTTTAGTCTCATTGAAAGAGGATTCATCTATGCGATTGCTCATATAAGAGGTGGAAGTGACAAAGGACATAATTGGTATTTAGATGGAAAATTAGACAAAAAAATAAATACTTTCAAAGATTATATCTCCTGTTGTGAATACCTTATTGACAAAAAGTATTCCTCAAAAGGAAACATCGTTGGGAATGGTGGTAGTGCCGGAGGCCTCTTAATGGGTGCCGTCGCTAATATGAAACCAGAAATATTTAAATCTATTATTCTTGATGTTCCTTTTGTCGATGTCATCAATACTATAACCGACGACACCCTTCCCCTAACACCACCTGAATGGGAAGAATGGGGAAATCCTATTTTAAATGAGCAGGATTTCGATTATATTATGTCCTATTCTCCTTATGATAATGTTTCCTCCCAAAACTACCCTCATTTGCTTTTTAACTCTGGAATTTCAGACGAACAAGTAACCTACTGGGAGCCAACCAAAATGGTGGCGAAATTGAGAGAGCTCAAAAAGGACAACAACTTTTTATTCCTTAATATGAAAATGCATGCAGGTCATTCAGGGGCCACAAAAAGGTATGAGTGGATTGAAGATGAGGCCTTCAATTATTCTTTTATACTCAAGTGTTTTCTTAATTAATTTTATGGAAATAAAATGGATATTTCTAAACTCCCCATACAAAAAGCACTCCCTGAACTCATAAAGGAACTTAACTCCCACAACAGAGTTATTTTGGAGGCCATGCCAGGAGCGGGAAAAACCACAGGTGTCCCGCTCGCCCTCCTTAAAAGTGGCCTTCCAGGTAATAAAAAAATAGTCATGCTTGAGCCCAGAAGGATCGCGGCAAGGTCCACGTCTCAATTTATGGCCTCTCAACTCGGGGAAGAGCTCGGAAAAACTGTAGGATACCAAGTAAGATTTGAAAATTTTTGCGGGCCACATACAAAAGTAGAAGTTTTAACAGAAGGTATTCTTACACGCAGGATACAAAGTGACCCCGAGCTTAGTGATGTCGGTATTCTCATTTTTGATGAGTTTCATGAAAGAAACCTTCAGTCAGATTTGGCACTGGCCTTGGCCCTTGATATTCAGGAAAACCTCCGAGAAGATTTGAAAATCCTCATAATGTCAGCAACTCTTGATACGGAATGGCTTTCTGACTTTTTTCAAAATGCCCCAGTGATTAAAGGTCCTGGAAGCCCCTACCCGGTTGAACTTATTCACTCTCTAAAAGATAGTGGTCATTCTTGGTTTGATCCTCTTAAGGAATTAATCATTGAAGCACTTGACGGTCAAAAAGGTAATATCCTGGTCTTTCTCCCTGGAAGTGGAGAGATTTTAAGAATGAAAAAAGAGTTAGAAAAAACCTATTCCGAAAAGGATATTCTTTTTCAACCTCTCTACGGAAAACTCTCGAAAAAAGAACAAGACCTGGCCCTTTCGCCAGAGTCCTCTCACCAAAGGAAAGTCGTTCTTTCTACTCCTATCGCAGAAACCAGTGTCACGATCCCGGGAATTAAAGTTGTTATCGACTCAGGACTCACTAAGGTCCCTTTTTTGGACCCAGACCTTCAGTTAACCCGTCTCCAAATATCAAAAATCTCCAAGGCCCAGGCAAAACAAAGAGCTGGCCGGGCCGGTAGATTATCTCCTGGAGTTTGTTACAGACCCTGGAGCGAGGGCCAACACAACCTCCTTGAGGATCAAATTGACCCAGAAATTCTCCATGCAGACCTCACAGGTACCGTTTTAGAACTTGCTCAATGGGGTGTCCTCAAACCAAATGATCTCCGCTGGCCGACCCCTCCACCGGAAAATTCTTTTAAAAGGGCCCAAAAGCTGCTCATGAAACTTGACCAGATAGACCCAAAAGGACAAATAACTTCCCATGGAAAAAAAGTTCTTTCACTCGGACTCCATCCCAGGCTCGGCCATATGATTGTTAGGTCTCAAGAATTCAATTTACAAAACCTTGCTCTTGACCTCGCGGCCTTCCTCATTGAAAAAGACCCTTTTATCGGGGGAAGAGGCGCTGATAGCGACCTCTGTAAAAGGCTCGAAGCGCTCCATGACTATCGACTTAAAGGACCCAAAGGCGCTAAGGCCTTAGGAATGTCTCCCGAGCTTTGTCAACGTATTCAAAAAACTGTCTTTAAACTTAGAAAAAGGTTTTCCCTTTATTTCAAAGAAACATTAAAAGACCCCTCCATTAAAGAGATAGAAACTTATACCGGTGTCCTCTTAGGATTTGCCTATACAGACAGGATTGCCAAAAGAAGAAATTTAAAGACAAGAAGGTACCATCTCTTTCAGGGCCCAGGTGCTGTTTTACTGAACGAGGATACTCAATCACCACATGATTTCATAGCGATAGGTGAATTAAAGAAAAGACCCAAAGATTCTCCGATCTACCTCTCAGCACCTCTCACCCTTACTCAAATTCATGATTTTTTTCAACAACATATTGTAAGGATAAAAGAAATCAATTGGAATGAGAAAGAAAGGCAAATTGATGCTTTTGAATACGAAAAACTGGGGGCCATTACTCTTAAACGTTATTTTATAAAAGATATACCTCCTGAAGATAAAAAATCTGTCCTTATAAAGGCCCTAAGAAAAGACCTCACACTACTTCCTTGGAATGAGACTCACAGGCAATGGCAAGAAAGGATATTGTGCTTAAAAGAATGGTTTCCCAAAAGTAGTTGGCCGAAAGTTGAGGACAAAGAATTATTAAAAAGGTTTGATCATTGGCTTCTTCCTTTCTTAGATGATCTTTATTCAGAAAAAGATCTCGAAAATATAAACCTTCAAGCTGCACTTGATTACTTTTTAGGTCCCGACTTGGAAGAAAAATTAAAAAAGCTTGCTCCAGCAAACTTTTTGGCCCCTACAGGAAGAGCTGTTCCCATTAAGTATGAAAGGGAAAAAACGCCCATTCTCCCCATAAAAATTAATGAAATGTATGGACAAGAAAAAACCCCTTCAATTTGTGAGGGAAAAATAACCTTAACGATTCACCTTCTCAACCCAGCAGGGAGACCTGTCCAAATAACGAATCGTCTCGAAGATTTTTGGCAAGGGTCCTATGAGCAAGTTCGTAAAGAATTAAACCGCCAATACCCCAAACACGACTGGCCTCTTAACCCTCTTAACCATTTACCGACAAAGTATTCTAAAAAGAGAAAAAAATGATGCTTAAACAATTTTGGGTAAAGTCATAACAAAAGTGGTCCCTTCACCAACTTTTGTTCTAATTGAAAGAGTTCCCTTGATCTTTTCAACTTCAATTTTAACGACATCCATGCCAATCCCTCGACCTGAAATTTCTGTTACCTCTTCTTTTGTTGAAAACCCAGGCAAGAATACCAAATCAATAATTTTTGAAGGGTCCCATTGACCGACGTCCTCAGAACTTATAAAACCTTTTTTAATCGCTTTTTCCTTTATTTTTTCGGCATCTATGCCTCTCCCATCATCAGAAACCATGATGATGAAAGATTCTCCTTTATCTTCAAAAGAAAGCTTAATAACGCCCTCTTTAGATTTTCCTTTTTTTGTTCTTTCTTCCTGATCTTCAATACCATGCTCGACCATATTTCTAAAAATGTGAATAATTCCATTTATGAGTCCAAAGTATTTTTGAACCTCTACCATGATTTCATCACCTTCAATTTGAAAAAGAATATCTTTAGAATATTTTTTGGAAAGGTTAGTAATTAAAAATTCATATTTTATAAATTGTTTTTTAATATCTTGAAGGACATAATTTTTTTTGATGTAAAACTTCAAATCATCTAATGACTCGAAGGTATCTAATTTATTAAAAAGCTCTATGGTATTAATGGCACTCCCTTCAGCAACAAGCATTTTTGTACACCCAGCAATCAAATTTTTGTGTTTTTTAAAAGTTTTTCTTAAATGTCTTTCCAAGCCTTCAACGTAACTATCAACCGCTTTAAAATCTTCTTTTTCAATAACATCTTCAATTTTATTAAAATAATCCACTGTTGTTTTTTGTTTAAATTGACCATAACGGGCCTTATACGTGTGGAATATTCTAAAAATATGTCCTTTACTAGATTGATCTTTCTCCATTAAAAAATAATCTTTAAAAAATTCAAGACTATCGTTCATAAGATCAATAAAATCAACCGGGTTTTCTATACAAAGTTTTATAAAGTCACTTTCTTCTTTATCCTTTTCCAGCTGAATTTCTAATTTTCTTTGTTTCGTTTTATCAGAAGCGATCAGAATTACTTTTTCTATTTTATTATTTTCAAAGTAAATAGGACGAAAGTCTAATTCAATAAATTTTCCTAAACTTCCATGAAACTCTTTTGGGCCGAGTTCCTTTATATCTTTAAACGGAATTTTTTCAGTCCATATAATATTACACCATTTTATAAAACTTTCTTTATCATTTTTATCATCAAATAAAACATCCCAAACTTTTACTTTTTCTAATTCATAGTCAACAAAATCACATTCAAATAATTCCTGTGTTACCTTCGAAGCTCCTTCTTGTACTATTCCTTCATTATCAAAAATTAGGTATCCCTGCCCAAGATTATTAAGCAATTGATCTCTTGATTCTTTTTGAATAAAGATGGCCGTCATAAGGTTTTCCATACCTATTTTTTCTATTTCTAGCTCTGCTGTTTTACTTTTGACTTGTTTTTCAAGATTTTGAGATAAATCTTCAGCAATCGTCTTCTTTTCTTTAAGATTTTTCTTTAGATTATTTAAATAAAAATTTAAGGCAGGGTAAAATAAAAAGACTCCTATTAGGTGAGGTAAATTAGAATATTCATCATTTCCTATTTTATTATTGTTAAAATAAAAAGTTATTGCTCCAACAAAATAGCATGAACAATGAGCAATCATATATTTCTTTTTTCTTAGCAAAACTAAAGACAAGGCCCCACCGAAAATAATACACCAAGAGAAAGCATCAGTGTTCCAAAGGTTATCTACACCAAACTGTGTAAAGAAGGCCCCATAAACAAGGTGAAAAGTAACAATAATGGAGACATCTACTTTTAAGTTTTTTTTGTAAAATAAAAGGATAGAAATAAACTGAACAAAAATTGGTGTAATAAAAAATAGTCCTAAAGGAGTTGATGTTTGAAAAGATTTTGCATAAAAATGGCAGCAAAAATATGACATAACCCAAAAAAGGCATACAGTTATTTCAGGAAAAAGGTTTTTGAGATTATATTTTTTTTCTTTTGAAGAAATAAAACTCTCCTCAATAAACGCTATTATTTCAATTAGTCTACAGATTTTATCGGCTTTAATAAAAGGAATATTGAGAGATATCTTTAAATATAAAGTTTATTGAGTTGAGATAGCTATGACCAACTAAATTCATAAATTGGACTTAAACAAATTTAGGCAATCTTATAACAAGCTCTGTACCATAATTTATTTTTGTTTTAACTGAAATAGAACCTTTTAACTTTTCAACTTCAGATTTAACAACGTCCATTCCAATCCCTCTTCCCGAAATGTTCGTAATTTCACTTTTCGTTGAAAATCCAGGCAAAAATATTAAATTTATAATTTCTGAATAGCTTAAATTATCGATGTCTTGCTTTTTTAAAAGCTCTTTTTCAATACATTTTTCCGTTATTTTTTTATAATCTATACCTTTTCCATCATCAGAAAACTCTATCTTAAAAAATTCTCCCTCATCAATAAAGGATACTTTGATTAAACCTTGTAGAGGTTTTCCCTTTTCGACTCTTTCCCCTTCATCTTCTATTCCGTGATCCACCATATTCCTAAAAATATGAATTACACTATTAACAAAACCGAAGTATTTTCCAATCTCTATTAAAATTTCGCTCCCTTCTAATTTAAAACTTATACTTTTAGAATATTTTATTGAAAGGTCATTAATCAAATCTTCATATCTAGAAAATTGACACTTTATATCCTTAAGCAAGTAATTTTTTCTTATGTAACTTTTAAAATCCTCTTTAGATGAAAGACCCTCTATTTTTTTTGATAAATCTTTTACATTGATCGCTGCTCCTTCATTAATAAGTATCTTATTACAGCTTTCCACGAGATTCCTATTCTTTTTAAAAATTTCCTTTAAACAATTATCAAGTTTTAATATTCTTTCATCCATTTTGTTAAAATCTTCACTTTCAATAGAATCTTCAATATCACTAATGAGAGAAACTAAAGTTTTCTGTCTAAAATGACCATACTGGGCCTTTAGCGTGTGAAATACTCTATATATTTTATCTTTGGAAAAGTTTAATTTTTGAATATTCTTATACATTTCCAAAGTTTCGTTACTTTCATTCATAAGATCAATAAATTCCATGGGCCTTTCCATACAAAGCTTTATTAAATCACTTTCTTCTCTATCTTTTTCCAATTGTGCCTCTAAAATCCGCTGAGCTGTTTTATCAGATGCAATAAGGATTACTTTATCAACCCTTGACTTTGAATCTCCTAAATAAATTGGTTGAAACTCTAGTTCAATATACTGACCTGAACTACCATAAAAGACTTTAGGCCCTAGGTTCTTTAAGTCCTTAAATAATAACTTTCCCAACCAAATATTATTTACCCACTTTTTAAATATAGTTTTTTTGATTGGCTCCTTAAATAAAACATCCCAAATTTTTTTATCTTCCAAATCTAGGTGGGTGCATTCAAATAAAATTTTGGTTATTTTTGAAAAGCCTTCCTGAATTTTTCCATTTTCATTAAATGTTAAGTAGCCTTGCCCCAAGTTGTTGAGTAATTCGTCCCTCGATTTTTTTTGCATAAAAACAGAATCTAAAAGCCTTCTATAACTTTCTTTTTCCATTTCTAATGCATAGGTTTTTTCTTTTACTTTTTTCTGAAGATTATTTGAAAGGTTTTTGGCCACTTCATTTTTTTCCTTAAGAATATCCTTCAAATGACAAAGAAAAATATTAAATGCCGGAAAAAACATGAAAGCGCCCACTAGATGCGGTAAGTTTGAGGTTTCATCGAAACCAATCTTATTTCCATTTAAATAAAAAGTAAGAGCTCCTATTGTATAATAAGAAAAATGTCCTATCATATAGGTTTTTATATTGGACAAACAAAGGGCCAGTCCTCCCCCAAAAAGGATTCCCCATGAGTAAGCTATTGTATTCCAAACTCCATCGATTCCACCTTGAGTAAAAAAAGCCCCATAGACGAGATGAAAAATTACTAAAAATGAGGGACTTATTTTAAAATTTTTTTTAGAAATTAATAAAACAAAGATAATTTGAATAACAGTTGGAATAACAAAAAAATATAGAGGAGGGGTTGGTGTATTAAAAAAACTTGCACAAAAATAACAACAATAATAACCAATAATCCAAACAAAGCATGTGGTTATAGCAGGAATAAACTTTTTATAAACCTTAAAATTGACCATTCTAATGATGCTTTTTATATTGTTTCTTTACTGAAAAGATCGGAATGAACTCAGAAAAAAATTACTTAACTTCATTAGAATGGATGTTTATTTACAACAATGAACGGTTTTTTAACTTAACCATTGGTTCAGTAAACGCCGGTAGATTGAATAGATTGTATAAAAAGATGGTACTAAAAATAACGTAATAAGAGTAGCGCAGGCCAACCCCCACCCCATCGTCAACATCATTTCTGCC
The DNA here is from genome assembly GCA_028346125.1 of Bacteriovoracales bacterium. Lineage (GTDB taxonomy): Bacteria > Bdellovibrionota > Bacteriovoracia > Bacteriovoracales > Bacteriovoracaceae > UBA7317. The sequence continues at coordinate 11,188 of JAOMEV010000013.1, forward strand.
AACATCGAATCATATCCAAAAAATCCATAAGCAGTTGGCAATATGGCGACAACAGTTGTAACCGTCGTAATAATGATGGCCCTTAGCCTAGTACTCGCCCCTTGTGCAATTAACTTAATGGGTATGTCTCCTTCCGATTTGTAAATAGATTCTAGTTTAGAAATCATTACAATAGCATCATTTATAACAACCCCCATCATGCCGAGTGTTCCAATAATAGAAAAAAAGCCATAAATAGGCATTTTATGGAGAAGAAGGACAAAGACAATTCCGGCCATTCCAAAAGGAATAATTCCCACAATAACAAAAGGGAGAATAAGAGAATTAAACAAAATGACCAAAATAAAGTATGTCATGATCGCAACTAAAACAATGGAAGTTAAAAAATCAGATTTAGAGTCCTTGGAATCCGCAATTTCACCAACAAACGATAATATGGCCGATGGGTACATCTTCTTAATTTTGGGGAAAATATTTTTTTCAAAATAGTCTGCTACTTCTAAAGGAGTCTTTTTGCTCCCCTTTTTCAAATCTGCATAAACATCAGTCGTCCTTTTAAAATTGACTCTTTTTATACTTAAAGGTTTATTTTTTTTCACAATTTTAAGAATTTTTTTTACGGGCACTAGTCGTCCCTGAGTATTTGAAATTTTTAATTTCAACACATTTTTGATATCTTTTTTAAAATTTTCAGGGACAGTGACTTTAACATCAATGACCTCCTCTTCTTTTCTTACATTATGAAGGATGGCCCCACCTACAAAAGTTTTTAAAAGAAATGTAAACTGAGAGGGATTTACTTTTAAGCGAATCATTTCTTTTTGATCAATTTCAAAAGAATACTCTTTTTTCATAAAGGGTTTTTCAACTTCAACGTTGCTTATACTTTCAATTTTTTCCATTTCTTTTTTTATGGATTCACTTATTTTTTTCCTTTTTAAATCATTATTCTCTTGGATTAATAGCTCAATAGGGCTGCCACTACTTCTTCCCCACCTTGATTTTATAAATTTTATTGTCACAAAACCTTTAAGATCCTTGGTTTTTTTCTTCCATTTTTTTAGAAGTGATCTAAGTTTAATTTTTCGTTGGCCCAATGGAAGAAGTTCGACTCTCAAAAAGGCATTATTTTCGCTAACTTTCCCACCTCTTCTACTGACACCAATTCTACTTCTTACCGCAACAACTGACTTTGTTTTATCCTCTAGAAAAATACTTTCAAGAGATTTTACAAACTTTGCAGTTTCTAACCTTTTCATACCTCTCTTTGTTACGGCCCTTATAAATATTTCTTTTGTTTCCTCTCTTGGAAACATAACAAACTTTAAAGAGGTTTTAAAAAGGTAGCCTGAAACGGCAAGCAAGCCTATAAAGAATAAAATGACAAACCATTTCCAGGGGAGAATTTTTTCTAAAAAAAGAGCATATTTTTTTTCCAATGAAAAAAAGACACTCTTCTTTACCTTTTTTTTATTTTTAAAAAATTTTGAAAAGATACGTGGTTTCGTTATGAGGTGATTCGGCAAAATAAGGTAAGATTCCAAAAGGCTTCCAAAAAGCATAAAAATGATCACCATAGGAATATACGAAACAATCTTCCCAAAAAACCCTTGGAAATAAAAAAGGGGTATGAAGGCCACACAGGTTGTCAAAATGCTGGCAAAAATAGGGCGAAAAACTTCGTGAGAGCCTTTCACAGCGGCATCTAAAGGGTCTCCCCCATTTTCTATATGCCTTCCCATATTTTCTGCGACGATAATGGCATCATCAACAACGACTCCCATCAAAATAATCACGGCCGCTAAAGTGACATTATTTATGGAATAACCAATAAAATAACAAAAGGTTATGGCCACAGCGAGAGAAAAGGGTATCCCGAAAGCGACCCAGAGGCCTGTTTTAAAATCTAAGGCGAAAAAAAGAATAAGAAGTATAAAAGAAAAGCCCAAAAGCCCATTATTGGATATTAGGGACAACCTGTTTGAAACATCAAAAGATTCATCATCCATCAATTTAATTTTAATAGATGAATTTTTATTCATTTTTTTATATAGGTTTACAATAGCATTTACCTTTTCTCTTGATTTTAAAATATCTGAGGAGACGCCCTTTCTTATAGAAAGTACGATGGCCTCATACCCCTGTACTTTAGTAACACTCGTTCTTTTTTTGTAAGTTTCAGAAATCGAGGCCAAGTTTTTTAGAGTAATCATTTTTCCTTGATAGTTTCTTCGAATAACAAGTTCCTCCAAGGATTTTTTGTCATCTAATTCATGGAGGACAATGACCTTTGATTCTCCCTTATCTCTGATTTCCCCTAGGGGCCATCTATAGTGATTAGCTCGGATCTGATTTATAACCTCGTTAATCGAAATATTAAATCGCTTTAACTTTAAGGGGTCTATGGTTACTCTTAGCTCTGGAAGAATATGACCTTTTTTTGCAATAGAGCTAATTTCATTTAGGGAAAGGAGTTGGTTTTCAAAAGAAAGGACCTGCTCTTGAAGCTCTCTTCTTTTGCCATTTGTTAAAATTTCTGATTCATCATCATAAAACCCAATATCGATGATGGCCTTTTCTGAAGATTTAAATTGTCGAATCTTTGGTTTGTCGACATCATCTGGCAAGGTGGCCTGTGAAAGAGCATCTTTTATATTTTGAACAACTTCTTTTTTATTAGGGTAATCACTTGCAAGAGTGATGTATATGGCACTGACACCCTGGCTTGATGTTGATCTTACTTTAAATATTCCTTGAAGAGATTTTAGTTCATCCTCAAGAGGTTTTGTCACCAAGCTTTCTACATCTTCGGAAGTCGCTCCTGGATATGGTGTTGTTACTCTAACCCAGTCACTCTCAAAAGAAGGCATTTCTTCTTTTCCAATGTTAATCCATGAAAAAGTTGCGAGAATAAAAAAGCTGACGAAAATTATGTTGGCAAAAAGAGTATTTGTTGCAAAAAATTTTATAACTCTTTCCATTACATTTCCCAAAGTTGACCATTTCCAACACTCTTTTTCGTAAAAAGAATAAATTTATTAATGATTTAATTTAGAAAAACGAGGTTTATATAAAAAGGGTTTAGGGATTCACAACATTTGACTCGGAGAAATAATCACGGTGATAATCAAACGCACATTGATTTTTTATATCCTGAAGGTAAGCATGCACGCCCTTTTTAAATTGATACTCTGGAAAGATATACATTCCCCAAAGGTGTGAAGCAATCATAATATCAAAAATGGTAAGATAGGGGCTTTTATAATAAGGGTCAAGTTCTGCTAAAAGGTCATTAATAATGGGCTCTAATTCTTTAAAGAACTCACTTTTCCTTTGGATAAGATCTTTTAGGGGACCTCTCTTTTTTTCCTTTTTATTTCGAAAATAGGTCCTTGATGATTCATCAAACTCAGGCGTCCAAATCCAGTAGGGCATACAAAGATTGTGAATAGGTGAGGCAAAACGATCAAGAAGATCTTCCACTTCTTTAACCTTTTTCTCATCCTTTAAAAGTTCCATTTGAAGAAGGTTTTTCTTATCTAGTTTTTCTATAATTTCAAGGCTTTCATTTTGTGCGCTTCCATCTTCCCATTTTAAAATAGGAAGCATTTTTTTCTGACACATCTCCAACGGGATTTCTTCCTCGTCATAAGCTAAAACAATAGACTCATAGGGTACTTTAAGGTGACCGAGGGCCATTCGAACACGAACACAAAAAGGACAATGAACATAGTGGTAAAGTTGAATCGTGGCCATTTTGCTAACTTCCTTAATCCAATTTAAATTTGACTTTATGTTGGGGTGAGAATAGTGTCAAAATATGGATAAAGTCAAAGTTTTATTTTTATGCACAGGCAATTCATGTAGAAGCCAGATGGCGGAAGGCTGGTGCCGACATTTAAAAAGTGACGCTATCGAAGCATTCTCTGCAGGTACAATAAACCTTGGTCTTAACTCAAGGGCCGTTGAGGTCATGAAAGAAGTTGGTGTTGATATTGCCGAACATAAAAGCAAAACAGTTGATCAACTTTCAGAAAAGTTCTTTGATGCTGTCTTTACCGTTTGTGATAGAGCAAACGCTTCATGTCCTATTTTTCCTGGAACGACGGCCATCCATCATGTTGCTTTTGACGACCCTCCAGAAAAAACCCAAGATCTTAAAGAAGAAAAACTCATTTTAGATGAGTACAGAAAAGTTCGAGATGAAATCAAAAATTTTATTGAGAAGATTGAAGGCTACCTAGAGAATAAAGACCTTAATTCCTAACGAAAAAAGAAGCGTCGAAGTTTTTTGACTCAGAGACAGGGACCTGTTTTAAAGGACCTTTATCTTTAAAAATTTCTCTAATCCTAGATGAAATGATTGCGGCAGCAATATCAGTTTCCTCGCCTACGATAAGGTCAGCAAACTGCCGCTGAGGATCTAGGTACTTTTGATACATGGGTCTAACAGTAGCGTAGTATTGCTCTATCACAGACTCTAAAGATCTGCCTCTTTCCCTTACGTCTCGGTGAAGTCTTCGAGTAAATCGGATATCTGCTTCAACATGGAGAAAAACTTTTATATCGCTAAGCTTCCTAATTTCTTCGTCAAAAAGAGAAAAAATCCCTTCAAAAAGCACGACCTTATCAGGCCCAATAATTTTTGTTTCCTTAAGACGATCTGATGCCTTGAAATCATAACAGGGAGATTCAATCGATTTTCCTCTCTTCAGTAAAGAGAGATGCTCTTTAAGAAGGTCCCAATCAAAAGCCGTGGGGTGATCAAAGTTGGGACGCCCATCTTCGTCAAAATACTGAAGTTCACTATGAGGCCTGTAATAAGAATCTATACTGAGGACACTGACACCCTTCTTAAACTCATTAAGAATCTTTTGGGTAAAAGTCGTTTTTCCTGAGCCAGATCCACCGGCCACGGCGATTATCTTAGTCAAATTTGTCCCCTAAAGCGCTAATATTTAACACATGTCCCTACCTAAATAAAGGAAATTCAAACATTTATTAAAAACCCAGAAATTTTTTTACCCTTTTTAGCTCCTTACAAGACGGAGAAAAGTTCGCTATAAATAGATTATTTAACAAGGATAAACCATGGAAAAAAAAGACCTTACTATCAATAATCTCAAGTTTACCCTTTGGACAGCAGGAAACCCTTCCTCACCTCCTCTTTTTTTAATCCATGGGTTTGCTGATTCTGGGGCCAATTTTCATTGGGTTTCTGATCACTTGAAGGAACATTACTACTGTATTGCTCCAGACCTTAGAGGCCACGGGCTATCCGAAGCTAGTAAAAGTCCTCTGGGCTATTTTTTTTACGAATACGTCGCTGACCTTTATGAAATGATCAATCACTTCTCACCTGAAAAACCCGTCTTTATTGTTGGACACAGTATGGGTGGCAATATTGTCTCTCTTTACGGAGGGGCCTGCCCTGAAAGAATAAAGGCCTTTGTAAATATTGAAGGCCTAGGCATTAAAAGTCGCCCCCTAGATAAAGCTCCTCAAAATTTTTCCCATTGGCTCCAAAAAAAGATGAACCCTGCCAGACTAAATTACAAAACTCTAGAAAGCTTTTCGAATCATCTTCAAAAAAGAAACCCCCTCTTGCCCGAAGAAAGGGCATTGCTGATTGCAAAAAACCTCCTTAGACAAAACGATGATAATTCCTGGTCTTTAAGGGTTGACCCCCTTCACTTTCTTCCCAATCCTTATATCTATCGCTTTGAAAATGTTGCTCCCTTTTTTGAAAAACACCAAGGAAATATTCTTTTTATTCAAAGTGAACACACCAATATGGCCGATTGGATTGTAGACAATACTTCCGAAGAAAAACAAAAAGAACTCTCCAAAGAAGTTCTCAAACGTCTCAACCACTACCCTAACTATCAAATTAAAAACATGGATAACTGTGGACATATGATCCACTACGATAAACCCCAAGAGCTTGCCGAAGAAATTTTTTCTTTTTTTAAGGAAGTTTAACGTTAAACTACCTGTGTGAAAGATAAAATTAAAAACTTTTTAACCTCTGAAGACGACAATAGTTATTTAACAAGGTTTTGGTTATTAAGAGGTCTTGGGCTCATTTATTTTTGCGCTTTCTTTCCCCTCCTTTTTCAGTTTAAAGCGCTCTTGGGCCAAGATGGTCTTCTTCCCCTTTCCCTTCATCTTGAAAATATCCATAACTATTACGGCGCCCCACTTTCTTGGTGGAAAGTACCCACACTTTTTTGGATTAATTACTCAGATACTTTTGCTCTTTTCCTGGCCTACCTGGGGACAACGTTGGCCATTGTAGTTATTTTTGGTTTTGCGAACTCCTTAATTATGGCCCTCTTATGGCTTTTACAAATTTCTTTTTATCATGTTGGGCAAACATTTTGGAGTTTTGGCTGGGAAACCAATTTGTTGGAGATAGGTTTTTTGGCCATTTTCCTCCCTCCTTTTTTAAACCCCAGACCCTTTAAAAATAATCTTCCTCCTTCAACAATCCTGTTTTTTTTCTATCGGTGGGCCCTTTTCAGGGTGATGCTTGGTTCTGGACTTATAAAATTAAGAGGTCACGAATGCTGGACTAAGCTCACTTGCCTCAAATATCACTTTGAAACCCAGCCTATCCCTGGACCTTTATCAAGCTTTCTCCATTTTCTTCCAGAACCCTTACTTAAAGGTGCTGTTTTCTTTAATCACTTTGCTGAACTTATTGTTCCCTGGCTCCTTTTTTTCTCACTCCCTTTCAGACAATTTGCAGGAATTATTTTTCTTATTTTCCAATTAGGCATAATGATTAGCGGAAATTATGCCTGGATAAACTACCTTACAATCGTCATGATTATTCCATGCTTTAACGACAACATTCTAAGAAAAGTAACCCCAAAAAAAATCCTCAATAAACTTAAAAATGAAAAACAGACCTTTAAAACCAGCAGAAAAATAACTCTAACAATTTTAACGATTCTTCTTCTTTTGCTCAGCTATAGACCCCTAAAAAACCTTATAGGTCCAAAACAAATTATGAATACCTCTTATGACCAGTTTCATCTCGTCAATAGCTATGGACTCTTTGGAGGAGTCACGACAAAAAGATATGAAATTATTTTAAAGGGAACCCGTGACAAGAAGATAACCCCTCAAACTAAGTGGATTGAGTATTCAATTCCCTGTAAGCCTGGAGACATAGAAAAAAGGCCATGTTTTATTTCCCCTTATCACTACAGAATCACTTGGCAGATTTGGTTTGCTGCCATGGGGAGCTACCAACATAATCCCTGGCTTGTTCATTGGGTTTACAAAATTCTTCACGGTAATAAGCTGGCGCTTTCTCTTTTGGAAACAAATCCCTTTGGCAACCTCCCTCCTACTTTTATTAAGGCCGACCTTTACCTCTACAAATTTAATAACAAAGGACCTGAATGGTACAAAAGAGAATGGATTAAAATTTATTTACCCCCACTTAGTAAAAATCATCTAGGGCTACAAAAGCTTATCCTCCAAAACAATTGGCCCCCCGGCCCTTGAAAATGTAAACGAATTTATTGAGAGAAAATTTCCCTAAATTTTTTTGTAGAAAAGCCTATAAGAGTAGGTAGGCAGATATTTTAACAGTGGCGCATATAACTATGATCAAAAAGCCAAAAGTTCTCATTGTTGATGATGATGTGGATGTCCAAAACACAATTGGGGACATACTCCTGCCTGATGATGACGATAGCGATGACTTGCAAGACCTAAAATCCTCTCTTTTTGGAAATGAATCTGAAGAGATTAAAGAAGAAGTTGTTTACGACATCTCTTATGCGAGTCAGGGACTAGAGGCGATTGGTAAAGTCATGGAAGCGAAGGAAAAGGGAGAGCATTTCGCTCTGGCGTTTATGGATGTAAGAATGCCTCCTGGTATTGATGGCATTATGACCGCACAAAAGCTATGGGAGATTGACCCAGATATTGAAATAGTTCTTTGTAGCGCCTACTCTGACTACACCTGGGACCAGGTTGTTCTTAAGCTAGGAGTCACTGACAAACTTATCATCTTAAAAAAACCTTTCGTCCCCGAGGAAATAAATCAACTTGCTCTAAGCCTAACGAAAAAATGGACCATTGTGAATAACCTTGAAGAAGCAGTAAGAGAAAGAACCATTGAATTAGAAAAGGCCAACCAATCAAAAAATGATTTCTTGGCAAAAATGAGTCATGAAATTAGAACTCCAATGAATGCCATTATGGGTTTTGGTGATATACTTCAATCTGCTATAAAAGAAGATAAATACAAAGAATATCTAAGAGCGATAGCTCAAAGTGGAAGATCACTCCTAAGATTAATCAACGATATTTTAGATATAAGTAAAATCGAGGCCGGTCAAATAGACCTTAAATATGGGCCCATTGCTATTCCAAAGTTTTTTCAAGAATGCAAAGGTCTCTTTGCAGACCGTTGTGATAAAAAAGGCCTTAAATTCAACCTTGTCATACAGGATAATTTTCCAGGGCCTCTCCTTCTCGATGAACTGAGACTCCTTCAAATTACGTTAAACATTTTAGGAAATGCTCTCAAATTTACAAATCAAGGGAGTATTACACTTAAGGCCATGTTTCAAAAAGCCAAAATCAGTGGTCAATTCATCGACTTTTCTTTTTCTATTACTGACACTGGTACGGGGATAGCTCAGTCCTCTATCTATAAAATTTTTGATAAGTTTTTCCAAGTCAAAGAGAGGGCCACACAAAGCATGGGTGGCACAGGACTTGGTCTCTCCATTACAAAAGACTTAATTGAACTGATGAAAGGTGACATTAGAGTTTTAAGTGAAGAAGGAAAAGGGACAACTTTTACAGTTACCTTTCCCAACGTGGAAGTAACTGGTAGTGATTTTGAGCTACAAGCAAATGAAATATCCCCAGAATCTTACGTTTTTAAAAATTCCAAAATTGTTATTATTGAAGACATTGAATACAACGCGACACTCCTTCGCGCCTACCTAGAAGGCTATGACCTCCAACTCTTTTTTGCCAAAGATGGAGAAGCTGGACTTGACCTTATAAAAGAACATAAACCAGATCTTATTTTAACTGATATAAAAATGCCCCTGAAAGATGGCATCAACGTTATCAACGAATTAAAATCAAACAAAAAGACAAACAATATACCCATTATTATTACAACGGCCATGGCTATGCATGGTGAAATAGAAAAACTTAAAACTGTTTGTAGTAGTTTCCTTTCTAAACCTATCTCTAAGCTTGATATCATTGAAACTTTGGCCCTTCATCTACCTTCTGAAATTGCTGAAAAAACTTCAGAAGGAAAAAGCGTTCCTTCCAATAATTGGAAATTGACGGAAAAACAGATTGAAAGGATGCCAGAACTCTGTACAATTCTTAAAGAGGATATATCGAAGAGAATAAAAAAGGCTTCGAAGACACAGATCATTCAAGACTTTATTGAACTGGCCAGTGAAATTAAATCTCTAGGTGTTGAATATAATAACAAAGACCTTTACGATTTTGCGGAGGTTTTCTTCGTGAGCGCAAGAAATTTTGATTTGAAAGCAGTTAAGAAATCTATTGGCGAACTACCTGACCAAATCAAAAAAATAGAAAAAATCATCAAAAAATAAGGGTTTTTAATGAGGTCTTTTCTAAAATACTTTCTTTTAGTATTACTTTCATTTAATAGTTTCTCTAAAAATGATCAAAAAGGTGAACTCAAGCTAACTATTAAAAATCTCCAAAATTTAAATAAAGGAAAGCTTCTTGTTCTCCTTTTTAATGAAAAAAACTGGGCCCCAGATAAACCTGAAAAGGCCCTAAAAATTAATAAGTTTGATGTTTTTAAAAAAAATATCAAAGTCAAAATTAAAGACATTCCCTACGGTACCTACGCCATTGGCCTTATTCATGATGTCAACAATAATGGAAAGCTTGATACCCGATGGATACCACCAGGAATGCCCTCAGAAGATGTCGGCGCCTCCAACAACGCAGAAGGAGGTCCTTTTGGTGGACCGCCTTGGGAAAAGGCCAAAATAATTCTCAACAAAAAGTCAGTCACTCTCAAACCAATAGAAATGGCCCATCTATTTAAGGACTAAAAGTTTTGAAAAAAGAATTTTTTTTGTTCAGGCACGGACAAACTCAGTGGAACCTTGAAAAAAGGTGTCAGGGCCACACAGATATCCCTCTTAATGAAACTGGGTTACAAGAAGCAAGAGAGATGGCAGGTAAATTTTCCGGAATAAAATTAGAAGTCATCTATTCGAGCGACCTTAAAAGGGCCTTTCAAACTGCAGAAATACTCTCTTATGAAAAACGCATTCCTCTTTTAACTTCTGAAAAATTGAGAGAATTTTCACTTGGAGAGGCCGAAGGTAAAACGAAAGAAGATCTCATCCAAAACTATGGAATTGAGCTATGGGAAAATTTTCTAAGTATTAACCGTGAAAAAGATGATATCTCTTACCCCAAGGGAGAAAGCAGGAGTGATGTCTACAAAAGGACAATGAAAATTCTCAATACAATCTCTGAAGAGACAAAATATACAAAAATTGGCATCGCAACTCACGGTGGAACGCTGAGAAACCTAATTTCCCACCTTTCTGTAGATGAACAAATTACAACTCCTAACTGCTCGGTTTTCAAACTTGACTATTTTATCCAAGAAAAACGTTGGGAGTTTCGGGGTCAACAATTTTAATTTTGTAAACTCTTCCCTTAACAAGCCGATAAGCACCTTAAGATTCAATATAAAATCAGGGTTAATTATGGATCATTTAGACATTCTCCAAAAATCTCAGCTTTTTAAAAACATTAAATCTGAAGTTCTACAAGAGCTTTCCAGTTATTTTGAAGTCAAAAAAGTTCCGGCCAGAGAAAACATATTTTTTGAGGGTGATAACGGTGATGAACTCTTTATCATTGCTTTTGGTACTGTAAAGGTTATCAAAAATGATCCTCAAAGTGGCGAAGAAAAAGACCTTGCTATGTTGGCCTCAGGTTCCTATTTTGGAGAAATGGCGCTTATAGATAGAGAGCATAAAAGGACCGCGACTCTGGAAACATTAGAAGCAACAACTCTTATAGGGTTAAATAAAGAAAGCTTAACAGCACTCTGTAATAGAAGCCCTGAAATATCCTCAGAAATCTATAAATCTTTGGCCCAAGCTTTAGCGAAAAGGCTTTCTATGACAAATGATTCTTTGGCCCACTATAAAACAATTGTTGACCATAAATAATAAGCATTATTTTAAAAATTAAAAGCTAAACCTTTTACTTAATAAAACCGATTGGTGTTTTAAGAGTTCCTCTAAGTGTAAGGGTAAAAGTGAAAAAGTTTTCATTTTACGGCCAACTCCTAATTTTAATTACAGTCTTGTGGTCCAGCATTTCCCTAGGTGCAATTGACCAAAGCAAGTGCTTTTCCTGTGATATTAAAGTTAACTCATTAGAAACAACAATACCTTTAAAGGGCAAATGGCTATTTACCAGAAAAGACGACCCCAGTTATAAAAACCCTAAACTTGAATTGGACCAGAACTGGGTATTAACTAATGCGCCAGGCTCTTGGAAAAAGGCTTACGGAGATGGAAAGGTTTTCAAGGTAGGTTGGTACAGAGGAACTATCAACTTTTCAAAGTCCCTTATTGGGAAGAAGGTCAGACTCCTCTTTGACACTTATATGGGCCGAGCACAAGTTTTCCTTGATGGGAAACTCATTTTCGAAAGGGGAAAAGTAGATTCAGTCAAACGGTACTTTTCCATTCAAACCACTCCTGTGGAATTTGAAATAACGAAGGAAAAAATGGTTCTTGCAATGAGGGTAGACACTATACTCATGCAGGGGATCTATCAACTTCCTTTTCAACTTAGACCTTACAAAAAATATGATGCCTGGCTTTCTGGTATTCTCTTTTACATGGGGAACTTCAGAAGTATTACAGGATTTCTTTTACTTGTATCAGGGCTCTTCTTCTTAAGTGTCTATGTAAAAACAAAAAATGATTTTTATCTTATTCCTGGTCTCAGTGGAGTCATGGAATTCCCTTTCTTTTTCTTTCCCACTGATTTTATGCAAACCTTTATTCAACCAGAAACAGCTCTTATCGGTCATTACTTTGGAATGGCCGGGATGATGTATACTCATTTTAAGTTCGGAGAGATATTTCATAAAAAACTTCATAAAACAGAAAAAGCATGGACAATTCTTTCCATCTTGTTTGCTTTAGGTTTTGCTTTTTGTATGGTTAGTTTTAATCTAAAGTTCTTCCAAACGATTAGAACCCTTATCTTTCTCATGGCATTTGCAACAAGTGTCATCGTTTTGGTCATGTCCTATATTGGAACAAAAAATAAGGTAAAAGGGGCGAAAGTCTTTCTTATAGGTGAAGCCTTTCTAGTTTTAACAGTTTTTCATGACCTTTCAAATGCGTTGGGAATTATTCAATCGACAGGACTAATTTCACTAGGAATAATTATTTCGACATTTTCTATTATGTTGGTGGCCGCCAATAATTACACAGATACCTATATACAAAACCAAAAACTTCTTTCGGAACTTAAAGATTATGCTGAGAACCTAGAAGAAAAGGTCAAATTGGCCACTGCACACATTGAGGAAGAAAAGCAAAAGGTGGCAAACCTCCTTAACAATATGAAACAGGCCATTTTTTCAATTGATAAAAACTTAAATATCATAGCCCCTGTCTCGTCATTTTCTTCAGAAGTCTTTGAGAACAATATTGTTGGAACTGGAATTTTCGATGTTCTCTATAAAGACATAGATCGCACAAGTGAAGATTACTCTCAGGTTTTTACCGCCATGGGAGCTGTCTTTAATAATCCTACTGAACTTCAATATGATCTCATGTGCGATTATTTTCCTCCTAGACTTAAGTATATAGTTAAGAAGGGAAAGAAGGATGAAGTTCATGAAGATGAGGAAGAGTACAAAATACTCTCTATTAACTATTCGCCGATGTGGGATGATGATGATGAACTTGAAGCACTAATGCTTGTTATAGAAGATATTACTGAAAAAGAAAAACTAGCTCACGAACTAGAAGAACAGAAAAAATCGAGCGAGAAAAATATCTCAATAATCAAAGAAATGGCCAAAGCTGATTTGGATGATATTAACCACTTCCTAAAAGATGCTCCCAAACTTGTAGAAAACACCATGGGACTCTTAAGGAAAAGAAAGGCCAATTCAAATGAACTTACTGAAATGTTTAGGAACTTACATACACTTAAGGGTAATTCAAGAATCTTCAATTTTAACTCTATTTCCAGTTTAACCCACTTAGCGGAGTCTGAAGTCACAAACCTTCGTGAGAGTAACAAAGATGGAGCCGAAATTAACCCCGAGCTCTATAACCATTTAATGGGTAAACTCTATGATATTAGCGCCGAAATCAGCGAGTATGGGGCCTTGGCCAAAAAAGTTTTCCGTATCGAAAACGAATTTGAAAAGAAGCTTATTAATGATATCCAAGACTTCACATCAAAAATCGATATACAGATTGGTGGTATTATTAATAAGAATGAACTAGACTTCGCTGCTGATAAACCAGAGCATGTCAGAAAAGAGGCCTTTGAACTTGTTAAGGAAAAGGAAATTGACCCCGCAGCTCTTGAGACACTCAAAAGGTCTACTCACTCACTGAAAGGCTCTCTCCGCTCCATTAAAAAGAACGATGCGACAGATATCGTTCATAAATTCGAAAACTCATTTCATCTTTTTGAAAATTTAGATGATGCCTCTCTCGAAGTATTTTATAGAGATTTCGTAAATAACTATATTGAAATTAAAGACCTTGTAAAGTCCATATATATGAACTCTGGTCTTAATAAGCCGGCGTCCCAATCTTTACAAGATTGGAAAGATCTCTTTTTAAGTTTTTATGAGTTTTCCTTAGAAGAAAAAACAAACAAGAAGATAGATAGAAATGTAAAGAATTCGCTAGATAAAGCTATTCAAAAGCTTGAACTTAAGTTTTTAGATACAGTTCTAACTGAATTTCAAGAGCTTCCTTCTCAAGACGAAAAAAGAAATCATTATCTTGGAGAAGCTTGGAAATATATTTCATTTGTTTCTAAGATCCACTTCTCAAAAATACCAGATGACACCAAAGAAATCATCTGTCCCGTCTTATTAAATTTACCGGACGACCCAGAAAGTGCTAAAGAACTCATTATGAAAGAAAAGGGTAATTTAAAAAATATTTTAACAGAAACCCTTTTAAGTATTTGCAAGAAAAATCAAAGCCCAAATTACTTCTTCCAAGTGGCCCAATTTTATCTTCACCTTCAGCCAGATGATACAAAGAAGGGCTTCTTTCTAGACAGAAGTGAAACGATCAATATTAATAAGATCAGTAAAACACTTAAGAAATCTCATGTTGTAACAGACCTTCCCTTTCAACTCTCCAAAATGGCCCAAGACGGAGATGGTCTTGCCCTTAGTCTTTCCCAGCTTATAAAAGAAGGCGGAAGTCATAACTACCTCAAGGCCATTGATTTGGGCCAAGTTGTTAATTCATTTATTTCTGATGGAAAAGACGGAGGAAAGTCAAAAGTTAATGAAATGGATACACTTAATATTATATCAAAGAATTACCATAAGCTTCAAGAGATGATCTATAACCAAGAAGATCATCAGTCCATTCAAAAGGCCTTTGATAAACTCATTGACATCCCTCTTATCAATTCGCTCTCAAAGTTTGAATCAATGGTTGTCGAAATATCCGGTAAGCTAAATAAAAAAGTTGATTTTGAAATAATTGGAGAAGATATTACAATGAATAAGGACTCCTATTCAATTCTCCAAGATGCTTTTGTCCATATTCTTAGAAACTCAATTGACCACGGTATCGAAGACCCAGAAGAACGTAAAAAAGTTGGAAAAAGGTCATCTGGTAAAATTGTTATTGAATGTCATGAGTTAGATAATGAAAGAATTGAAATTTCAATTAAAGATGATGGAAATGGAATTAACGTAGACAGAGTTGCGGAAAAAGCTATTGAAAATGGCATTATCAATCACGACAAAAAAGAGCAAATGCAAGAAGATGAAATCATTAACCTTATCTTCCTTCCAAACTTCAGCCAAAAAAGCTCTGTTGATGAGCTTTCAGGCCGTGGTGTAGGAATGGATATTGTAAAGAAAAATATCGAGTCTCTTGGGGGCGACGTGAGGATAAAGTCCAATGCCGGAAAGGGAACCGAATTTATCCTCACACAAATTAAGGCCGGTTAGCCACAAGCTCAATTTTTAGTTTAACCTGATCATGTATTAATTTATTTCCAAGACCCTTAAAAAACTTTCCAGAGCGAAACCTGATGTTATAGTGGGTCCTATCAAAAACTAAACTTCCTTTGCCCTTTAGGTTTTTTTCACTAATTTTTATGTCACCTTTAAATTCGAGTGCCTTCTTTATCCCTTTAATAATAAGATCACCCTTAATATTAAAAGTACTCCCTTCTATTTTTTTTGATTTTTTAATTACAAATTCCGCATAGGGGTGCTTCTCTACAGAAAAAAAGTCTTCCGACTTTAAGTGATTAACAAGCCTTTGATTCCATGGGCCTGAGGGGTCAAGATCAAGGTCTATGATTGTTTTCATATCAACAACAAACTTTCCCCCCATAACTTTCCCATCCTGAACCTTAAGATGACCTTCCTTAAAATTGACGGTTCCTACGTGTCCACCAAAAACTTTCGTTGCATTCCAGGTTATTTTACTGGCGCCAGTGTCAATATTATAAGAAGCTGCATGAAGAGAAAAACTGATAAAAAGAAAAATAAATTTCATAAGGAACCCCTCTAAAAGATTTTAGAGGGGCATTATCTCAAATTAGAACATGAAAATAAACTTATTTCACACCATGAGGCCTGGATTCGTAAAGGCCTGCTCCACTCATTTCAACAAACAAAGCACTTTCTTTCATAGAAGCGATATCCATTGCCCCCATATAAGTCATGCCAGAACGAAGACCTCCGACAAGTTCGTTGATGATATTGTTAACACTTCCTTTACAAGGTATTTCTGTCGCCTCACCTTCTGCGACCATTCCTTTCGGTAATTCTCCTCTCCATGAGACCTGAGCATCTTTAGAGGCCATCCCACGATATCTTTTCTTTCCCGATTTAACTTCGCCTGGAGTCTCCAAAGTTCCCGCAACAAGAGAGCCAACCATAACTGTAGAAGCTCCAGCAGCAAGGGCCTTAACGATATCACCTGAGTTTTTCAATCCACCATCGGCAATAATGGGAATATTATGTTTAGATGCCTCTTGAACACAAAGGGCAATGGCCGTCAGTTGCGGAACTCCATGACCTGTAATAATTCTAGTTGTGCACATGGAGCCAGGGCCAATGCCTACTTTAACAGCGTCAGCACCATGCTCAATTAATCTTCGAGTGGCATCAGGTGTTGCCACATTTCCTGCAATGACATCTATATGAGGATACTTTTTCTTAACGTGATCTAAAATTTCAAGCATCATAACGGAATCGCCATGTGCAATATCAATGGTGAGAATGTCAACACCAGCATCAACAAGTAAATCTGCTCTTAACTTTCCTTCTTCTTTAACCCCAATCGAAGCAACAACAGGAAAACCAGGCTTCAGACCTGCTTTAATCGCCTTAACTTCTTCAACCTGACGTTCAGGAGTCATAAATCTATGAAGAATTCCGGCGCCCCCTAACTTGGCCATGGCCAGGGCCATTTCCTTTTCCGTGATTGTATCCATATTTGAAGAAACAAGAGGAATATCTATAGAAAAATTCTTTGTTAATCTTGCTTTAAGTGAAGGGTCCCTTCTTGATGAAATATCTCCGTGACGAGGAACTAAAAGCACATCATTAAAGGTCAGGCCTTTACCACGTTCACCAATATTGTTTGCAGAAAAGAAAACTTCCATAAATTGCTCCTTAAAAATGGCCCATTATGGGCACAAGCCTTTCAATCTAATCCCAACGCCCTTTTTTGAAAAGGGAAAGAATAGAGGATGTACTTTTTTTACTGGAATAAATGATCAATAAATTTTATTTACTTAAGTTTTGAAGCCTCCTACCCGACAAGTTTGGGAGGTTAATATGATTTTAGGACATCTAACAGGTACTTACCTTGTAGTAAAAGTAATAAAGCCGAAGGCCACTTCCCTTATTATGGCCTCAACTCTTATTGGGGCCTATTTTCCAGATATGGTTGATAAAAGCTTAATGCTCCTAAATATCGGTAATGGAAGGTTTGTCGCCCATTCACTTCCGATGTTATCTCTTTTCCTGGTTGTTTGCTTTTGGATAGTCAACACAAAGCTAAAGGAACACGTCTCCCTTTTTATGTGGTTCTCCTTAGGTTGTTTTTTACACCTTCTCCAGGACTGGGTTCAATTAAAAACGCTTTTTTGGCCCTTTCTTGGTGGCCTAGATAGGCCAGTCTCAAGGTCTTTAATCAAAATTACAGTTAATTTTTACTCTTTTAAGACTTCCCCACTTATTTGGGCCGAACTTGTCACTCATGGCCTTTTTGTTATCTACCAAATAGCCACATTTACTCGTAAGTATGCCCGTAAATAATAGATCCTCTTTTTGACAAGATTTCTATTGGAGAGACTTTTTTTTCCACGAAGGGGAAATCAAGCCACTCATCTATGGCCTCTTCCTTAAGAAACAAAGGGGCCCGATCATGACCTTGGGCCAAAACTTCGGAAGGAGGGTCATCCGTAATGAGGGCAAAACTTTCAAAAGTAAAAGACTTATCTTCAGAAATCCATTTATCGTAGAGCCCCGGTGCCCACATAATTTCCTTCTCTTTTGGAATAAAAGTAACAAGCCTTTTTTTTCCATCAGGCCCATTGACCCATTCGTAAAAATGTTTAAATGGAAAAAGGCAGTGATTTTTCCCTACAAGCGCCCGCCACGTTTTCCTTTTAAGGAGACCTTCCATCCTTGCATTATAAAGATTATATTTTGCGGGGACCTCTTCCAAGCTCCCTTCAGGCCTTATTCTATATCTCATTGGTCTAATATTTCTACGGCCACCTTGTGAAACAATTACCGGTGAAAAAGTATTGGGATAAATTCGATTATCTGGTCCAGGAACCTTAAACATTTTTGGGTTTTTCTTAGTTTCTTGACTAAGTGTAACAAAGGCATCCCTATCAGGAAACGCCCCAAAAATTTGTGCTAATTTTTTTAAATTCCTCTCAATTTTAACTGAAAAGCACATCAATTATTCCCTCTAAATCTAACGGCCAAAACACCCGATAATAAATAAAAACCCCTCAGGGCAAAAAAGTGGAAAATGAAAACAGCTCACCCAAAGAAATAAAATTTGAAGCGACTCGAAAGAATCTTCAACTTCCCCGTCGAATTTTCCATATTTTCAATGGCACAGTTATCGCCACCCTTTACCTTTTTTATATTGAACATAGTTTCGCCGTTCATACTATCGGTATCGGAGTCTGCCTTTTTTACATTTTTGAACAGCTGAGATTAAAATACCCAGAGTACGCAAGTGCCTTTTCAAAAATCAGTTCTTATTTCTATAGGGCAGAAGAACAGCTAAAAGAATCTGCCATGATTCCCTATTCAATGGGGCTTCTTCTTACAATTTTGAGCTTTCCTAAAATTATCGCTGTTATTGCTATTTATACTTTAGCAATGGCAGATCCTCTCTCGGCCATTATAGGTATAAAATATGGTAAACACCCTATTTTTGAAAACAAATCAATTGAAGGTTCGACAGCTTTTTTTGTCGCAACATTTCTATGTATCTACCTTCCTTTCCATTTTTATATTGGAATTTCCTGGGGTAAAAACTTAATGTTTTCCTTCATCTTGGCCATTCTCATGACCTTTTTTGAAATGCTCCCCTCAAGACTTGATGACAACCTTACAATACCAATTGTTACATCTATTTTAATATGGATCGTGGCCTCTCTTTGGAATATTCCTCTAGGTCAGCCTTGATTTCATTGATTCCAAGTGAAATTTTATTTGTGGGTCATTTTTACCAATAAGGTTTTTTATTTTTTCGGCGGCATAAAGAATAGATGTGTGATCTCTACCAAACATTTTGCCAAGCTTAGTTAAACTTACCCCTTTAACAGAGTGAAGAAAATACATAGCAATGTGTCGGGGTAAGGAAAATTCCTTTTTACGAGAGTGTGAAAGAAGGTCTCCCTTTAGGATGCCAAAATAATTCGAGACTTTACCTAGAATATCTTCCTCGAAACATGAAGAATCACTAATAACTTTGGGGGCCTCTTCCTCATTATTCTCAACGATGGGTGCTTCTTCAGTTTTAGGACCCACATTAAATTTATAACGACATAAAGCACCTTCTAATCGGTAACCATTTTGACCATGCTTGGCAACTAAATCTTCTATAACGTCAATCTTGGCATCAAGAGAGTGCTCCTTTAAAAAAGTCTGGGCAAATGCCTTGGAAATGCCTTCATCGAAGTCTTCCAAAAGAGTAAAGAGTCCAGAGTTGAGTCTTTCAAAAAGTTTTTGAGAAAGTCCGGTTAAACTTTCTGGGGACTCACTTCCTGTCATAACAAGTTGTTTTCCTTTGAGCTTCAAATTATTAAAAATAAGACAAAAATCCCTTTGAAAGTCGGGGCACTCGAAACAAGGCTCAACATCGTCGATAAAAAGTCCATCTACCTCATCAGATGTTTCTTCTAGAAAGTAATGAAGTCCGTGTTCCCTCATAATGGCCCTATATCGACTAAGCAGTTCTCGACCACTTGTAAAATAAAGACGATAGGACTTATGTTTTTTAAGGATCTCTTTCCCAAGACCATGAAGAAGGTGGGTTTTTCCTAAACCCGGTCGGGAGTAAAAAAAGACGTAAGGGTAGGCCGAGCCTGGGCCTTCTAAAATTGACTTCGAGACTTTAAAGGCTTCTTCGTTACTTGCTCCCAAAAAGTAATTATCCCAAACATTCAGACTTGAAATAAGCCTTTCTCGAAGATACTTGAGATAATTTTTACGCAACGTTCTTTTTTTTCCCAAAGCTTGGATAGGTAAAAAAGAGGTTAAATCTTCCGAAGAATCCTCAGGAAGAGAGACTTCATCAGGGAAGTTAAGAAGTTCTAATTGCGTCCATCCAGTTTTCACATCTGCCATCACTGTTAAACATCATCTAAGAAATGTGGTAAGTTTCCAATACTAGAACAATTTAACTTAAGGTCAATCATTTTTGTCTGGTTTTTAGGAGATTCAAATGAAACATGATTTAAATCAAAAAAACTTTCAACATATTGTGATTCTCACGGGGGCCGGAATTTCTGCAGAATCGGGAATAAAAACATTTCGTGACCACAATGGGCTTTGGGAAAATCATCGAATTGAAGATGTCGCCTCACCGGAGGGTTTTGAAAGAGACCCTTCCATGGTCTACAACTTTTATAACAAAAGGCGAGAGCAACTCCTCTCACCGGACCTAAAGCCCAACTTTGGCCACCTTGCTCTTGCAAAGCTTGAAAAAAATTTTCATGGTAAAACAACTTTAGTTACCCAGAATGTGGATAATCTTCATGAAAGTGCCGGTCAACAAAATATTATTCATATGCATGGAGAACTTCTTAAAATGAGGTGCCTTACTACAAACGAAGTCTTCACAACAGAACAAAGCTTCGATGGTCAAACACTTTGCGCTTGCTGCCAAAGGCCAAACCAATTAAGACCTCACATTGTTTGGTTTGGAGAAGTTCCTTTCTCAATGGATAGAATTCAACTGGAGCTCTCTAACTGCGACCTCTTTTTTTCCATTGGAACTTCTGGACAGGTCTATCCGGCCGCAATGTTTGGGCAAATTGCAAAACAAAATGGCGCCCTGACGGTTGAAATTAATAAAGACCCTACGGAGAATTCTCCTTTTTTTGATAAATCGATCATTGGAAAAGCAGGAGAAATTCTTCCTCCCTTTGTTGATAATTTCCTAAATTCCTAAAATTTATCTCAAATTGACATCTCGACGAAGAAGTTTTTAAAATTTTAGAGTAACTTTATTGGAGGCAAAAAGAATCATGGATAGATTACTTCAAATTCATATTCTTCTCGTATGTCTATTAAACTTCATTTTTATCCCAACTCTTAAATCTCAACCTGCTATAAAATCCTATCAATTTGAAAAGGACTTTACTGATTCATGGGGACTCAAGCAAAAACTCTCCCTAAAAATAAGAAGAATCGTTAATGAAGGGCGCCCACCAATCATCCTTTCCCACGCTCTTGTCCTCAACGGACGCGCTATGGAAAAAATTGGACTAAAATTATGGGAACAAGGCTATGACGTTTGGCTTCCCAATGTTAGAGGGCATGGAAATGGGGAAGAAAAATCGACTATTTCACCCTACCGTCCCAATGACTACGGTTTTGACGAGATGCTCAAGGAAGACATCCCTCTCATTTTTAAAAAAGTATCAGATATCACTCAACAGAAAATTAACCTTATAGGTTTTTCTATGGGGGCCCTGCTCTGGGAAAAGTACCTCTCTGGATTCGCAAAGGGACCTTCGGGAAAACTTATAAAAAGTCAAAGTGCTGCTAAAGAAAGGGGCAAACTTGTAAAAAGCTTTATTGCTTTAGGTATTCCTCTTAATTTTAAAAATGTTAATCCCCAAATCAGACTCCTTTTTTACCCAACCCTGCCTCTCGTAGGGGCGACCCATTTTTTTATTCCTCTTACATCAAACCACACTCCCGAAGATAGATTCCCACTAACAATTAGGGAATGGGCGAGAAGGAACCTCATTAGAACAATAAAACCTATCTTTCTCCAAGTTCTCCCCTTGGGTATCTTGAGTAGCGAAGGTATCGATGTAAAAAATGGAGAATTTGAAGAGCTGACCTACGACCATATTTCTCAGGCCCATACAGACCTCGCCTACGATTTTGTTCGCTGGCTTTGGAATCCCTTTGGATCAAGAGACGGACGTGTAATCTATTCCGGCAAAAGACCTATCACAACGCCAACCCTCATAATTTTAGGAGAGAAGGATTACCTTGCTCCTTTTGAAGGCTCCAAAGAAATCGTTAAGTCCGTTTATCCTAAAAATTCAGTGCAAAAAGTTTTAAAGTTCTGCAAAAAAGCACATGTGGATATGATTCTTAAAAGAGCACTTTCCTCCCTGACTGAAACTATGCTAGAATTTTTGGAACACCCTAATGATTTTAAAACAGGTAACCCCGATCTTACTCAGATAGGGGATTGTCTGTAACTTATAGAGGACTAGAAAAATGAAAGGGCCCTCAGAAAAAATCAGATGTTTCGTCATTGCTGATGATTACAGGTGGCATGTTCTGACAAACTCTATTGAGGAGTTTCACAAGTACGCCCTTTCTTATCTTGCCCTTATGAATAGTTCCAGAAAAGAAAATCACTACTACTTCAAAAACCTCTTTTTAAGTCCAGAAGAGTATGATCAAATTCTTCAGCAAATGAGAGGGCAACGAAATGCCTCAGAAATCTTATCAGCTAAAAGTCCTCCGAAAAAAGGACATCTTAAAATTGTAGATTAAAACATTGTAAGATTATATTTAACAAAGAGTGAAAAATCTTTTATTTTCTAAGAAGCAACACAAATACAGAAGAAATACTTTCTTTTGATTGAAGGAATTCGATTATGGGTCTTTTAGAAAATCTCGTCTCCTCCCTAAAAAGGGACCAGGCCTCAAAACTGAAGTTAAGCCACAAAGAAGAGAACGCTCTTTCAGAAATCGAAAAACTAAAAGATATGAAGGACTTTAAGGCCCTTATTCAAAAAATTAATTCTCTTGAGGTCCTTGAGACTTTAAACAATGCATCTAGACAGGACGACCCCAAAGTCTCTCAACTCATTTTAGATAGAAGAAATACAATCTGTTTCCAAAAAGTTCTAAACTCAACCATCTTTAATGAAGAAATATCCTCATCCCTAGACAAAATTACCCAAAACGAAAAACTAGTTAAGATCATTCTAGAAAAAGAATTTGGTCCTCTAAGAGAAAAGGCCATTCAAAAAATACGAGAGGAAAAAGAGCTCATTAAACTTGCAAGGAAGATAAACTCTCCCAAATGGGGCAAAGTTGTCATCAATAGAATTGCCAATATCGATAGCTTAAAGTCACTCTCTCAAAATGCCTCCCATAAGAAAGTTAAAGTATATGCTAAGGAAAGAATTGAGGAACTCTTAAATCAAAGTGATCAAGAAGGTCCAAAGTTAGCACTTCTGGCCGAAAAAATTGAAGCATTTCTAAAACATTACTCCGAAACAAAGGCCACACTTTTTCTCCAAGACTTTAAAAAATCCTTTTTCGATGAAATGAAACACTTTGATGAAACCCCACCTATATCTATAACCATCCAACAAAAAATTGAAATCATTGAAAAAAGAATTCAAGAAAAAATAAATGCAGAGGAATCCCTCCAAAAAGCAAAAGATTTAGTAAAAACTTACGAGCTCAAACTTCAAAGCGGTGATAAAATCACGGAAGTCCAATCTCATGAATTCCAATCCCTTTGGGACGAACTCGATTGGGCACCCGTCTCTCTTAAAGAAAGAGAAGATTTAAGTAAAAAGTTTTTCCTACTCCTTGAAAAACTTACCGATAAAGACCTTGAAAAAAGAATCCACGCGAAGGAAAAATCCCAGGAAAAAATAGAAGCGCTCTTGGAGTCCCTTGAAAAGGTTGTGGAAACGAAAGGCCAAAACATCATTGACAAATGGCGTCGTTTTGAAAAAGAATGGGAATTTCAAAAAAGTAAAATCGAAATTCCTAAAAGTTTGTCAGAGAGAAAGTCAAAAATTCAAAATATCGTTCAAGAGCAGAAAAAGAAATTTTCGGAGTCCACTTCTAAATCAAGGCCCAAAGAAGGCAGACTAGACCCTAAAGGCCTCCTGAAAAAATTAAAAAAGCTCGTAAGAAACCCAAATCACCGAGGAGTCCAAAAAGAGGTCAATTCTATAAAAAAACAGTGGGAGCTCCTTCTTAAAAACTCTGAAAGTCTTGTTCGACCTTTTGTCAATGAGTTCGAATCTTTGGCCGAACAATTTATAGAAAACCAAAGCCAGTTTCGGAAGGAGAAAGACTGGGAGAATTGGTCAAACGATCGGAAAAGACAAGAAATTTTCGATGACCTTAAGAAAACAATGGATCAGGACATTATTAAAAGTTTAGGTTCAAAAATTAAAGAATATCAAAAAGAATGGAAAGAACTCAAAGTTAAAGGGGACACAGAGCTTGAAAACAGCTTTTTAAAGCTCATTGATGAGGCAAAAAATAAATGCCTCGAGGCCAAGAAAAGCATCCACGAAAAACTAAAGCTTATTTTACCTGACCTGGGCCCTCTAACAGAGGTCTTTATTAAAGAAAAAAGTGAAGAGGTAAAATCTATCCAAAGAGAGTTCTCTATTATTGGCCCTTTACCAAAAGGTATAGGAGAAGAGCTTACTCAAGACTTCCAAAATACGTGTCAGCATTTCTTTGACCAAAGGAAGGCCTTCAATAACCAAAAAGTTGAAGCGCGACAAGAAAATTATAAAATCAAAAAAGAAATTTACGAAAATGCCAAGGCCCTTATTAGTTCCAATGAAAGTGAAAGTATAAAAAAAGTTATTGCTCTTCAAAAAAAGTGGAAAACAATTGGTCCCGTGCCCTCTGAAAAAAAAGACAAGCTCTGGGAAGATTTTCAAAACGTTTGCCATGAATTCTTTAATAACCTTGATAAAGAAAAGGCAGGGAACCAAGGAAAAAAAGAGACTCTTTGTCAAAAAATGGAAAATATAGTCTCAGAGCTCAATGAAGATACCCACTTTAAGGATATTGCCCAAAAGGTAAAAAAACTTCAACAGGAATGGAAGCAAATTGGACCCATTCCTAAAACAACCGACGAAATTCTTTGGAAAAAATTTAGAGGGAACTGCGACATCTTTTTTGAATCGAGAGATAAGTTTCTTGAGAAGAGGAAAGACCAATACGCCAAGAACGAAGTTTTAAAAAGGGCCCTTCTCAATGAATGTGAACAAATATATCAAGACAACTCTTGGAAAGATCGGACTGAAAAAATTCTAGAAATCCAAAAAAATTGGAAAGAAATCGGCCCGGCGCCTAAAAGTATTGAGAAAGAACTCTGGAAAGAGTTTAAACTTTATTGCGATGATTTTTTTTCCAAAAAGAAAGATTATTTCAATACTCAGCTTGAAGAAAAAAAAGAGCATTTAAAAATCAAAAAGGATATTTGTATCCAACTTGAGGCCCTGGCCAAACTTAGTCTCGAAGATACAAATTTGGAAATAGTAAACGATTCAATTGATGTGGCCAAACAACTGAAATGGGGATTACGCCTGAAAAGTGAAGTCGTCATTCCAGGGGATCCTCCACAAACCAAAAGAAAGGCCATCGGTAAGGTTATCGAACTTCAAAAATTATGGAAAAGCACAGGAAGGGTTCCGAAGGAAGATGAAGAAGAGCTTTGGGAACGGTATAGAAGTCTTACTGGGCTCTTTTTTACAAACGACCAAAAAAATTAGGGGCCAAAACCTGACCCCCTAATCCTTTTCTTTTAGTACAGTGATTCGATTGCTCTGAGACTTGATTCAATGTAATCCAACTCATCTTGTATTCTTGGGCCTCTTCTAAAAACTCTTGAGACCTTCTCAAAAGTTCTTCTTAGGGTCAAAAACTCATTCTTTGCCAATTCTAAGTCCTTGTAAGACCTTAGCGCCCTTTCAAATCTTAATGAAGCTCTTAAAAATCGCTTAGCAACTTTTACCTTTTTCCTCATTTTTCTATGGACTCTTCCACGACGACCTCTTTCATCTCTCATTCTTGCTATTCTTCTTTTGATTCGTCTAACCAAAAACTTAGCTGAGTCTTGAATTTCAGTACTATGCTCAAGGGCCTCTTTTACTTTATAGCTATTCTCGCTAGTTTCTTCACGTTCTCTTCTTTCACGCTCAAGTCTTTCAGCTTCTTCACGCTCTCTTCTTTCACGCTCAAGTCTTTCAGCTTCGGTTTCTCCTTCTGAAGTTTCTTCATCTAGATAAGAAACTGACTTTTTATAGATTTTTTCTAAATCTTTAAAATAGCCAGAGAACTTTGGCGTTTCTTGTTTCCATATAAAATCTGGACGCTCTTCAGATAACCACTCTCCACCTATAATCTTGCCTTCACTATCGATTTCTAATCGATAGTCGTAGGTCATAATACGATAGGCCTCTTTATTAGTTTCTCTCTCCCAACTTTGCCTCACTTCAACAACATATTGCATCCAAGTTTTTACAGTGACTTCTTTGACTGTTCCTGGAGCTGCCCCCTCACTCGCACCTTGTTTTTCACCTAAAACTTGAGATACATAGCCCATGACAGGCTGGTTCCAAACCTCAAGGTCTCTAGTTACATCAACAATAAAACCCTGCTTCATTTTTGAAATTTGGTTTGCTAAAACAATATGAAAAGCACCAGCATTAGTATCAGAACACTCCTTGGCATTAATTGATTTTGTGTATTCCTCTTTTGTGATCTCATTATTATCAAGCTTTTTCTTAAGTTCTTTAAAATCTAAATTACACCGGCTACCTAAAAAGTTTGTCTTTGGTGACCGATTATAATGAAGATGATAAGTAAGAAGGGCCTTAACATCAGAAGATCCAAAAGAAACCTCCTTACCATTGTCCCTCTTAATTGTTATTGGATTAGGATTATCATAGGCCAAGGTCGCAGGGGCCCAAGCATGGCATAATCCTTCCCACGTTGGAATTTTAAAACCTTCCTCGAAGCTGGAACTTCCAGGAATTATCTTCATTATGTTTGTTCTATTTCGCTCGTAATTTGTGAGTGGAAAAGAATTTTTTCCTAAGAAGAGGTCATACTTTTCTGCTGGCGAAAGGATTTTCGTATCGACAGTAGCAATCTCCTCTTCTGTGAGAATTTCATAGCCATACTTTTCATGCTTTTTCTCTGTTTTGGAATTATAACGGTAAGAAACCCCACCTTTATGTGTAGGCCAGTAATCACCACTCCAAGGTAACTTTTCTAACTGACCATTTAAAGGTAGGTTTTTAAATTCTCTATCATAATCAAATTCAAAGAGTTCTGGTTTGTTTTTTTCATCCCAGGCCGAAAAGCCATAGGCCTGAAGCCCACTAAAAAGTGTCGCGAAACCAACAACCCACCTTATTTTTCTCATCTTTTGCCTCCCATAAAAGTAGCTTTTGACCCCTCAACCGAATAAAAGTAGAGTGTCAATTAAGGTTGAGCAAAAAGGATGCCAACTAAATAGGTGACAAATTGGACCCAGAAGGAAGGTTTCTGACCCCACATAACGCTGTGTAGCAATGTCAATTAGGTAATTTTAGTTTCTTCTACCGGAAGAGCCTTTTTTCTGAATAATACTTAGAACTTTATTAAGATGGTCGAGGCCCTGAACAATATCATCACCTTCAATCAAGACATTTATATGATTTTCTCCACTAAGGAGGACTCCACCTTGAAGCCCTGAATCAAAGTAAACAATAAGAAATCCTCCTAACACATGTCCATCTTCGTTTACAAAATTTATGACATCAGGGTTTTCAATGTAAGTTTCAATTTTCCAACCCTGCTTTTCTAGGTTTTTTTTAATAATGTAAGTAAATGCGCTTATATGCATTAAATAAACCTCTTTTAGAAAACAAACATGCTATTTAAGAACTCTTATGTTCCTCCATTGCTCATAAAGGCCAAATAAAAATTATTGAATACGACAATTTCCTCTACATCAAAAAACATAATCCTTTGACACCATTTAATAGACAAAAACTTGGGGGTATATAGACCTTAAACCCAATAAAATTTATAGAATGATTATAGCTTAATTCAAGTATGTATATTAAGTTATTTATAGTTATAAACAAAATTTGTCCTACTCTGACAATTTCATTCTAATAAAATCAATATGTTATGGACTAAGCTTGCTGAAAGTAATTAGATAGTATCTATTACCTTTTATGAAACAGTTTTCCTTTTTGTCCATAGGTTTTTTTAGATAAAGTTAAGGCCCAAATCTATCCATTTTTTAAAGTTATTAGAAATAATCCGAAAAGAGGATTGTAAGAGTTCTTTTTTGAGAGACTGTAATGGACGAAAAGGGTAAACCTATCCCTCATGATTATGAGTTCTTTTCCGACCTCCTCTATATATACAAAAACTATAACATCGTCACTCCCGACATGGAAAAACAGATCTCCAACCTGAAAAATAACTTTAATATTGAAGAGTCCGATGATGATGATGATTTCAGAGGCTATAGGGCCCTATTTTTTCATAATGAGATTAAGGAAATTTTTTTAAAAGAAGTCTTTGATTGGGGAGTATTGGAAAAAGGAAACCTTTCACTCATTAGAAGCCCCTCTTACGATGGTCTGGGACATTGTGAAAATATATTAAAATATCAAATTGAACCTTCGACCCTCATTCAAAGAACCCTTGAAACATACCTAAAACTTTTTTCAAGCTATAGCAGAAAATATTTTTATAGTAACGATAAAATTCGGACAAATGAAAAGGATGGAAATATTTCTTATAAAGGTCTTCCTGGCTCCATTATTTGGAATAATTTCTTTTGGAAAAGTACTGAAAAAACTTACCTTGAATTTGAAAGCATAGACGATTTTTCATTAAAAACAGACCTCCTTTTACCTTTAATGAAAGCACTTGGAATAAAATTTCATGGTATAGGAATGCCTGATGACGAAACTGGAAACTCTGTTAAAATATTTTTTGAAAAAGATTCATCTCCTTTTAAGGTTGGTTTGGAAATCAAAGTTGATAAATTGTCCGTCTATGTAAAAAATATTGACCTTTATAAAATGGTTGGATCAGATTACCTTAAAAATGAAGATACAAAAAATAGAACCTTTCCACTGGCCATTAAATCTCCAGAAAGTAACTACTTTATACTAGGTAAAAAAAGCTTTATAAATGACCCACAGGGTTTTAAAAATGGAATGATATTACTATCACATAAGGAAGGGCATTATATTCGAAATCTTATAATTCTTATTGATAAAATTTTTGAAAAAAACTTTTCCTGGGAAAAAAAGAACATAGACTTAAAAGAGAACTCCCTTATGGAATATACTCCCCAATACAAAGAAAAAGTTTCAAACCTTGCCGGAAAAGAACTTTCTTTTTACAAAACCCTCGATGGGCGCCTTTTCTCATTTTTAAATGATCACCTTTCCTTTCAAAAAAAATTAAATTAAGGAGGACTTAATTTCTTCTTTAATTCTGTTCAACCTTCTCGCCCTTTTTATTCTAAAAAAGGGATTGAAAAACCGGGTTAAAAAATTTAAGAGTACAAATCCGAGATCCCAACCGTACCTTGGAATAATATGAAAATGAAGGTGTGGAATTGTCTGATTGGCCTCCTTTCCATTATTGAGCAAAACTTGAGTTGCCTTCGCTTTAAGAGGAGAAGATTTTAGAGACTTACACATTTTGTTAACCCACATTATTAAAAGGCCCCTTTCTTCATCATCAAGCTCTTCTATAACCTTTACATGTCTCTTCGAAATAATCAAAACATGCCCAGGCCTTAAAGGAAAGATGTCAAGGATGACTACAAAAACCTTATCTTCAGCAATTAAATACGATTCACTTTTTTTTTGAATAATGTCACAAAAAATACAAGGTTTAGCATTTTCCACAATTAAAACTCTTTTTTTACTTTTAATAAGGTGTTCATTTTATCATGATATATTTAGTCCAGCGATTAAAGGAGAGATAAATGTCAGGTGGAATCAAAAGAGTCCTTTTAGTTTTCGATCAAAATTGCTTTTCATCCGACACAGTTTGGGAAAACTTGTGTCAATTAATCTCCCAAAAAAATGATCAGAATCTTGTCTATTTGTTTACCAACTTTTCCAAAAAAGTAGACTTGTCCCATAGGCTTGAAAAAAAGCTTGAAGATTCAAAGAAACTCATTAAAAAGGACTCGACTCATGAAAGCATAAATCAACTCTTTTCTTTTTTAGCAACTAATCCAGAAAAAAAAGACCAAATATTGTGTTCAATGATCAGTCTTATCTTTTTAGAGCAACAAAAAATAATACCCAAGCTTTATGATCAAAAGAGCAAGCTCAACCAAAGTTTAGATACAAAAACTTCTTTTCTACTCCTTGGGGATGAAAACCCATTCGGTTTATCACCAAAGGCCATATCAAAACTTAATATCAACGAGGTTAATTTTTTTGGAAAAGAACCCGGTATTTACACCAGTGCTCCTAAAATTACCCCCGCATCTTTACTTATAAAAAAATTAAACTACGAAGAGGCCAAAGAAATTTCGTCCCTAACATCGACCCAATTCACCCCTTCATCTTTAAATACCTTTCAAAAGTTAGACTTGCCTTTAAATTTTGGCTGCCTCAACCCTTTAAGAGAAGCAGGAACAACTATCCAAAAAGAAGATGCTCAAAGTGGACCCGCCGTAAAAGTGGTTGGTGTAAAAAATAATGTTACTGTCGTCAGCATTACAAATGGTGACATGTGGAGAACCTCTGGTTTCCTTATCGATATCTTTAAATGTTTTCATTCAGAAAAACTTTCTCTAGACCTTATTTCAACATCAGAAACAAATATAACATTATCCCTTGATCCAACACCTGAACGTTCAATCGCAGAAATTAAAGATCTACTTACGCAAAGGTTGTCAGGATATGGATCTGTTCGAATTCATGAAGGCCTTTCAACAATTTCCTTAATTGGACACAACATTAGGTCGACACTTCCTCAAATTTCTCCAATTTTTAAAGTGTTTGAAGATCAAAAAATTTATCTAATGTCTCAGGCCGCCAACGATATTAATCTCTCTTTTATTATAGACTCTTCCCACAGCATAAAATGCCAGAAAGATCTTCATGAAATACTTTTTTCAAAAAATAAAAAGACACAACTCTTTGGTCCATCATGGCAAGAAATTCATGAAGGAACAAAAAAGCAGACATCCACTCAAAAGAAACCTTGGTGGCCGGCCCACCAAAAATACCTTTTTGACTTATCTAAAAAAGAAACTCCTCTCTATGTGTATTCAGAAAAGTCTATCATTCAAAATGCAAGGGACCTTTTGTCTCTTGAGGTTTTTAACAAAGTTTTCTATGCCATGAAGGCAAATAATCATCCAGATATTTTAAAAAGTCTCGATCAAACAGGCATTCATTTTGAAACTGTATCCATAGGTGAAATTAGACATTTAAAAAAGGTTTTACCCAAAGTAAAAGCCAAAGATATTCTTTTTACACCAAACTTTATTGGCAAAAATGAATTCATGGAGGCCCTGAAGGAAGGGGTCACTGTAACTTTGGATAATATTTTTCCGTTAAAAAGTTGGCCGGAAATCTTTAAAAATCAAAATATAATTCTACGAATAGATCCTGGTCAGGGAAAAGGACATCATGATTTTGTAAGAACAGCAGGAGAACAATCAAAATTTGGTATTATCCCCCAAGAAATTCCAGAAATAGTTGAACTTGCTAAAAATAACCAAATCAAGATCATAGGCCTTCATGCTCACGCAGGAAGCGGTATCCAACAGGCCCACCATTGGAAAGATATAGGTTTTTTTCTTTGTAAATTGGCCAAAGATATACCGGACGTGGAGATAATTAACCTCGGCGGTGGACTTGGAGTCGCCAATAGACCTGGTGATTCACAACTAGATTTAAAAAAATTAAGGGAACATATAAAAGAACTTAAAAAAAGTTTTCCTCAATACAAACTTTGGCTGGAACCTGGCCGGTATCTTGTTTCCAATGCAGGAGTACTTCTTACAAAAGTTACTCAACTTAAAAGAAAAGGACATACTCATTACATAGGTATAGATGCCGGAATGAATACCCTTCTCCGTCCAAGTCTATACGGCTCTTATCACCACATTTTAAATTTAACCAAATTAGACCAGGCATCAACGGAGGTTATCAATATCGTAGGTCCTATATGTGAAACTGGGGACCGTATGGGTATCGCAAGGGTTTTTCCTAAAAGTGAAGAGAATGACATAATCCTAATTGAGAATGCTGGGGCCTATGGAAAGGTCATGAGTTCAACTTATAATTTAAGAAAAGAGCCTCAAGAGGTTTATATAAAAGAAAACAAGTTTTAAAGCCCCAAATCAATTTTCGCTTTTTTCTTTCTTCTCCTTTTGGAGCTCGAGGCGGTGTACTTACAGGCATGAATGGCCGTCTCATCATCGCCAATATTAGAACAATAATATATCCTCTTCCGACACTTGGCCTTCCAAGTAGAGTCTTGGGATTCAGAAATTATTATGGACTTAGGAGAACAACCAACAAGACCTGAACTAATCTTTTTTCTATCCTCTTTTAAGGAACCGCAACTAGTTAAAAAGATAAGTAAACCAAAAATAAAAACTTTCATAAACTCTCCGCCTATTTGGACCCCAAAAATTTATAAGCTGGAGAGCTGTTCGTCTTTTTCCAAAATTAATTTAGAGGAACCTTCAATTGAACACCGTAATGATCAGACAAATGAGACTCAAAGGTTTTTCCCTCGGCGGTAATAGAATGTGTTTCGGTATACTTGATTGAAGAAGTCACAGAAGAGGTGCTTCCCGTATTTTTCAAATAAACATGATCAAGAAGCATTTCATTCTCACTAGTGCCTTCCAAAAGTGTGTTATCGTGGCAATAAGTACATTGAGGTCCTTGTTGTGAATAAGGGTCTTTATACCCTTTTGCAAGAACCATCTTGCAGGCCGGCTCAAAATCTGGATAAATGCCTCTATCCATATTTTTTATGGAACAGTTAAAATCTCCCATAATATACTGAGGCTTGTTGCCTGCCATATTTTCAAACTCTTCAAGTATTTTTCCCATTTGAAAATAATTTTCGTTTTCCCACCCGTTTTCGAATTCTACATCCCCTTTTTTATAAGGAGGATCATTAGGATATGGTGCAGAAACAATTAAATTTGCTGTCAGGTGAGTACAACCCACAAAGTGTTCTTTTCCATTTAATTGGACCGATGCATACAGGGCCCCTCGGTTGGTAAGTGTCGCCTTATTCGCCATATCGATATACCCACTCTTTTTAAAAGGGTATTTCGAAAATATCATCGTTCCGACAGCTCCTTCATAACTGAAACGCGGGGCCATTTTAAAAGGGTTTGTTAAATTCAAAATCACCTTAATTTCATTTTGTCCAACAGATGCCATTAAACTTTCGGCACAATTTCTATTTGATTTTGTGAGAGATTCAAGCGCCGGCCGACAATCATTATTAATACACCGACTTTTTTCTTCTCCTGATTTCCCACTACAAGTTGTAAGGATGCAAGAAATAAATTTTCCATCTCCAAATAAATCTCTTACTCGACAGGCCGGACCAGAAAACCATCCTGTTTTTCGATGGTGTTGCTTAGTAGGGGCAGAGACAGAATAAGGGTATTTACTTTTTAGACTATTAATTATTTTTGTCCGGTCCTCTGCGTTCCAAACTTCCTGAAAGCAAAGAATATCAGCGTCTGACTTCTTGAGTTCTGCTGTCAACTTTGGCAGCCTAGCTTCTGCATAAGGAACATAGCCATGGGCAAGCCCTAAGTTGTAACTTAGAAGTTTTAGTTCTTTTATATTGGAAACGACTGGCGGTTTTGGTTTTGGCTTAGGCTTTGGTGCTGGCTTTCTTCCTCCTCCAATCACTAATGCAGAGAAAGTTAAGGCAAGAACAAAACTAAAGAACCATGAAAACTTTTTCATTTTGCTTCTCCAAAAAGATCATTACTCTAAACATTTTAATATGAGAATCCAATCACTTAAAGAAGTTGCCTATTTGTGCCTAACAACAATCTTTAGGATAAAAACTAGACTAAAAGACTTTGCCTATACGATCTAAGCTATAAGCAATTTTTTTCTAACCAATTATTTCGTTCTTTAATATTTTCAGAGTGTTTAAAACCTAAGCTTTCATCATACATATAGGGGATCACCCCATCTTTGCAAAATCCCGTCTCATTTTTTTTAGTATTCCAATAATCACAAATATAAAACAGATCGTTTCCGATAATCTTAATTATTTCTGATGCCTTTTTGTTCTGACAGTAATCTTTTTTATCAGTAAGCCTTTTTAAATCCTCTTCATCCATAACCATGGGACAATGATCGATGATCCATTTATTTCTTCTTTCTCTATTTTCTTTTTTCATTCCAATAATTTTCACATAGGGAACGACGCCTCTTTTACATCGACCATCCTCGTCACGTCTTCTTATCCTAGAGCATAAAATGTGATCTTCTAAATTTTTACGATCTAAATAAAGAATTAATTCATCCGCGGTCTTACCCATGCAATCTCTTGTTTTAGTACTAGACCATTTTTTCAAACTTTTTAATTTTGTTTTATGATAGACAGGTTTGGCCCTAAAGTAATAACTAGAGACATCACCATAATGGATACCATCTTCCGTAGCAGCGACAGAAATTCTATATTTGTTTCCTATAAATCCAAATTTATAAAACTTTATTTTTTCGGCCAGGGGATAAAGAAAATGTTTTTTATCATTAAGAAAAAAGACAATTGAGTTTAGACCTTTTACAAAACGATTTTTTTCATTTTCGACTACCAAAGTCTTAAGGCCTCTATTATTAAAAAAACCCGTTAAATTTTTCAAATCAAGATTAAAAAATACTTTTTTAGGAATCTTTTCTAAATTGAAATTGATTTTCAAATAGGCCTGCCCAATAATTTTAGCATTAACTCCACTGGTGGAGATCCCTTTAAAACTTGGCCGATAGTTATCAAAACTCCTGCTAACATTTGTTGCTGTAGGATCACTCCATGCGGTAGTTTCTCCAACTAACAAGCTATTTTCCTTTCCAAGAAGGTCACTTCTAAAATGGCCCTTGATTGAAACTTTCTGATTGACCAAAACAAGCCTTAAAACCCTCACCATCTCTGGTCCATAATCTCCGCTTTCAAAAAACTTTCCCAAAGCACTTGATATTTTTTCAGGATTATTTTGAAAATCCTTTAACTTTTTCCACCGGCTGTGTTTAATCATTGCAATAATAATATCGTCCTTTTCTGGTAAGCGAGTGCCTAAAGCAGTTACCGGAATAGTAAGTCCGTAAACGGCAAGTCTCGCCGCCACCCATTTGGCCCGTCCCTTTTTCGCATCCCAGCCTTTACCTTCGGCACCAAAGGCCTTAATAAGAACCGGCCACATCTTTTCCTCCGGGTATTTAATTAATTGGTAGAGCCCCTTTCTTTTCATTTTAAGGGAATAACTAAGATTAAGTTTTCCCAAACTTCCTTTTAAAAAAAGGTCTTTTCCAGAAACAGTTGGCGGAAGGGGTAAAAATTCTTGTTTATCAATGGCCATTTCAATTTCGTTAACATACCTCACATACCTTCTTGCCGGGATAAAATCGTCCCTGTAAGAGGCCCTTACCAAAAGAGTTAATGAATCTTCCGGTTTTGACGTTTTATTAAAAGTATTAAGATTGGCATTAATGGTAAAACGATGACTTCTATTTTTATGAAAAGCAAAAAGAATTTTTAAATTATTCTTAGAAATCACATCGGTTTCAAAATATTTATGGATGACACCATCAATTTTTATCCACTTATAGGTATCATTAAAAGTTTTATTGTTATCAAGCTCCAAAAGAAATAACTTAACCATTTTCTGAGCACTTCGTCTTTTAGATTTTTCCTTTTTTGTGAATAGCCTTTTGACCGACCTTTTTGACTCATTTTTACCAATGCTCTTAAAGTAAGAGTCACTACTATAAGTATCAGCAAGAGTCATATCCCCTCTCGAGGCCATGAGGTAGGCATCCCTACCCTGCTGTATATTGAGATTAAACCTATAGGCAATGTCATAAAAGTTTACATGAGACTTGCTAACCTGAAACCGGTAAGGTTTAAGCTGGACGATACCACCGAGAGTTGTCCAGACAATATTTCCATCGAGAGTAATCCATTTATGAAGGGGAGTTACAGCACTACTTCCCATACCAAAAGTGCCTCCGATGCTTCTTAACCTTGTTAATTTAAGCCTTACGAAGTTATCATTTTTTTTCTGAGGAGCTTCTTTGAGAACAGAAATTTGATGTTTTCCACTAATCGAAAAATTTATATCTGCCCCATGGACACTAAGAATTGAAAGGTAGCCGGTTGGGTCCAGAGATGTCCCAAAGCTTGCGCCCAGAACAACCCCTCCCGAAAGGGCATAAGAAATAATTTCATTTTTTTCCATCCTGTTAACAGACTTCAATGTAATGGGAAGTCTGAAGGCCTGAGAAATAGGATTCCATAATTTTCCTAAATAAGCTTCTCTTATAGCATTTTTTTCTGGCATATATTTAGAAAGCCTAGGCATAAAGTTTAAATATTTTTCATTTTTCTTTCCAACGGTATTACTCTTTTCATTAATAAAATTTTTTTTAGCTTTTTCTTTCTTAATCTTATCGAGGTAAAAGTTTTTAACTTTTTTAAGCGGAAGAATTGTACTGTATTTTTCGCTGCCAACATGTCTTATATTAAAAACTTCAAAACTAAATCGAGGTCCCCCTCCAAACTGTGCTGTAAAAAAAGGAATTCCAACAAATTTTGCGTAGGTAGAAGGAGAAATATTAAAAGTCATCCTATCCACGACGGAATAGGTCCCTCGAACATTTTTATTGTCAATAACTTTTCTGTTCAAATTCATTGATATTCCGGCAGTAACAGGAAGCTCTGACATAACTGAAGGAGCATCAAATGTTTCAGAATAAAGCCCGAAACTTTCGCCCTGTGAGGCACCTAACTCTTGAAATAAAAAAAGAGCCAAGTCCTCTTGCTTTGTTAGAAGATCAATTTCGTTACCAATATCCCCTACGACATTATTCCAACCGACGTAGGCCTCATCCTGCGCTTCGAGACGTTTCTTCCTAGAGAACCTTTCCTGTATTTTTTCCAGGCCAGCTCTAAACCTTTTACCAAGTCTAGATTTTCCATCGTCTTCCCCACTGACATTTAAGGTCAAAAAAAAGGGCAAACAAAAGATAAGACATCCTCTAAGCATGGACGCTCCAAACGAACAAACCGATAAAACTATTATAACGCAATTCTAAGAAGTTATTTTTTTAGAAGAGGCTTTGGAAAGAACACCAAAACCTCCCTATAGTTTATTTAACTTGAAGTCGATCTTTGAAAAATTTATTTATACTTTCTCTATGAAGAAGATCCTTAATGATCGCGACAAAATGTTCTCCAACTTCCCACCTGGAATTACCTTTTTTACAAGATGCCCCAAAGGCCCTCTCCAAGTCTCGCTGATTCTTTGTAGGTACAGCTGAGTCACCTTCTGTGAAAACTAAATAAACATCCTTTGGATCTTTAAGATGGGCAAAGCGAACTGGATCATAGCTAAATGCCTTTTGCATAACTTTAAAATACTCTTCTTTTGTCGCTATTTTTTCTTCCTTCATTCTATATTTTCTGTAGAGTGAGGCCACTGCCTGCTTGGAGTTAGTTAATATCTCAGCAAAATTACCTCCCCCAACGGCCAAAGAAAGTGCCTTAATATCCTTGTTAACAGTAAAGGCCAAGGAAGCAAAAATTCCTCCTAAGCTAAAACCAAAAATGCCTATTTTATTCCTATCAACACTCTGAGCTGAAACCATATACTCAATAAGTCTATGAACGTCCCCCATAGACCTTACCATCGTTCTAGGAAGGTTGCTGGTGTGTTGGAAGGGACTCACAAATTTAAACCCACCTAATTCAAGAATAACGACTTTAAAACCATGCTTAACATAACGTGCGGCCATACCAATATCAAAAGGGGAAATACCATAAACAGGAGGCATGATAATCAAAAGAGGTCTTTTTTCATTTTTCCATTTTCTGCTTGAATAAACATAAAACTTTGTCATTCCAAATGCTTCATTTGTATTATCCACACCGAGGTTATTGTGATTAACATACCGCAAATTAACTGTTTTCTTTTCAATGTTAAAAATATTCTCTTTCTCCACTTTATCCATAGGTTTAATAAGTTGAAACTTACCAATCCTTCTTTTGAGCCTTGTCATAAGATCTGCCACTTTTGTTTTATTCAGTTTTTTTCCGATCGTTGACTCTTTAATTTTCTTATTTAAGGACTCAACGCCAGAAATAACTTTTTTGGACACATATTGCCCCCCTTTTTTCGTGGCCGCATAAAGCTTTGATCCTAAAGAAATATCAACACTATGAACCACCCATTTTTTCTTATATTCGAAGTTCAAAACCGCCATCTTTTTCCTAAGACTCTCACCTTTATAAGGCTTTGGTGTATTACAAAGAAATCCTTTTGGGCACTTATCAATTGGATTCTCTGGGCACCCTTTTACTTCAGCATAAAGACTAAAGCCCCATAAGAAAAACATAGAGAAAAGTAAGGACACAATTATCTTCTTCATCTTCTATTTCTCCTATTTCAATTAAAAACTTTTACCACCTCATTATAATGGTAAATTTTCCATTCTCATTTTTTTTTATCAAATATCGCATTTAACCAAACTAAATTCATCCCCTAATAAACTAGAATTGTTTTCATAAACAAAAATTTTTACTTAGTTGTAAAAAATAGATTTTAATTAACTTCAAAAAAACAAAAAAAACTTATTAATACAGTCGTTTTTTTTTCAATTTTAAAAATTAATTTCAATTACTGTTAGAATATTACGATAAGTTTTGCAGTATTTTTATTTCACAAAAAGGGAGGACGTAGTGAAAATTATTTTAAGTTTATTTTTACTTGTAGGATTTATGAGTGCAACAGCTTACTCTAAGACTTATGTGGTAGGTGTAGAGAATATTGAGTATTACCCCAACTACAACACAACCAAAGGTAAGTATTCAGCAAGTGCTGGTAAAGAAATTCTTGATGCCTTTGCCAAGCATGCTGGAATAACACTTAAGTATAAGCCTTACCCTGTTGCGAGACTCTTCAAGACGATGTTCAAAAAGAAAAACAAGCTTGACTTTAAATTTCCTGATCACCCTTACTGGAAAGGTGATTTAAAGCATAAGTTTTGTAAGTCAAGAGGTTTCAAGCCGACTGACAATGGTGCTCTTAACAAGCTTGATCCAAAATGTGTACTTTTCTCTGATTATGCTTTCCAGTACATCGATGGAGTCATGGTTAAAAAAGAAAACCTTGGTAAAGGTGTTAAGGCCATTAAAAAACTTGGTTTCATTAGAGGGTTTACGGCCTGGGATTACTACAAGCAAATTTATGTAGACAAAACAATTAAAGGTGTTGAAGCGAACAACTTTCAAGGCCTCTTGAAGCAAATTAACAAAAACAGAATCAGTGGTGGTTATATGTCTATCTCTGGAGGACAGTATGGATTAAGCCAAATTGGGCTTAAAGGACAAGTTGTTTACGATCCTTCTCTGCCTAAAACAGAATCAGGTTATGGTATGTCAACATGGAAGCACCATGATGTCATCGCCAAGTTTAACCAGTTCCTTAAAGACAAAAAGAGTGAACTTGACGTCATTAGAAAGAAATACGGCGTTTACGGTCTTTATAAGAAAAAGTAACAAACATCAAAAAAAATGGGGCCGCTTATGCGGCCCTTTTTTTTGTCAAAAATTATCTTTTTACTGGTTTGGCCTTAAGAAATTCATGTCTCTTTTTAACAGCTTCCATATAAGGAGCATGACATGGTCTATTGATATAACGGCCAGCACCTCTTACTGCTCTTACATCACCATCAAGGTATGTTACAGAACCTCTACTTAAAGTGGCACGGTTAACACCTTTAACTTTCATCCCTTCAAAAAGGTTGAAATCAACTTTTTGGTGATGAGTTTTAGCAGAAATTGTTCTTGTCGCCTCGGGATCCCAAACGATAATATCTGCATCCGCTCCTTCTAAAATCGCTCCTTTCTTAGGATAGATATTAAAAATCTTAGCAGCGTTGGAAGACGTAGCAGCAACAAATTGATTCATTGTTAAACGGCCAGTATTTACACCTTGATCCCATAAAATGGTCATTCTATCTTCAAGTCCACCAGTTCCGTTTGGAATCTTAGTGAAATCATCTTTTCCTGCCATTTTTTGCTCAGTTGTAAAGCTACAGTGGTCTGTTGCTGTTGTTTGAATCATTCCTGACTGGATTCCGTGCCATAAAGCATCTTGGTGTTTTTTAGATCTGAATGGAGGGCTCATTACATGGTGAGCTGCCGTTCTCCAGTCTTTGTCTCTATAAACGGAATCATCAATAACCAAATGCTGAGAAAGAGCTTCACTGAAAACTGTTTGTCCTCTTAGTCTCGCTGTTACAACAGCATCTAAAGCATCTTTTGAACTTGTGTGTACAATATAAACAGGAACGCCAATCATTTCAGCAATTCTAATTGCTCTATTGGTCGCTTCTCCTTCTACTTCAGGAGGTCTCGATAGAGGATGTGCTTCAGGACCTTTCCACCCTTCTTTAACAAGTTTTTGTTGAAGGTGAGAAACAAGTTCTCCGTTTTCAGCATGGATAGTAACTAAGGCACCAAGTTCTTTAGCATTTTCAAAAGACTTAATAAGAATTTCATCATCCGCCATAATAGCGCCTTTATAAGCAAGAAAATGCTTAAAGCTGTTAACGCCATATTCTGTAGCAAGAGTTCTCATATCCTTGTAAACGCTATCATCCCACCAAGTGACAGCAACGTGGAAGCTGTAATCTCCAGAGGACTTCTCGCCCCAGCCACGCCATGTTTTATAAGCTTCCATCAAAGGAACCTCTGGCCCTGGAATAACAAAGTCAATTAACATTGTGGTCCCACCAGTCATCATAGCAGTGGTTCCTGTATAGAAATCATCTATAGCACTAGTTCCCATGAAAGGAAGCTGCATATGTGTCTGTGGGTCGATCCCACCTGGCATCACATAACATCCCCCTGCATCAACTGTTTCGGTGTTAGCAGGAACATCAAGGTTCTCACCAATGGCCTTAATGACCTCACCTTCGGTGTAAATGTCTCCACGATAAGTTCTTTCTGCGGTAACAATCGTACCACCTTTTATAAGTACGCCCATT
Source organism: Bacteriovoracales bacterium (assembly GCA_028346125.1). GTDB lineage: Bacteria > Bdellovibrionota > Bacteriovoracia > Bacteriovoracales > Bacteriovoracaceae > UBA7317. The sequence goes on from JAOMEV010000013.1 coordinate 52,243, forward strand.
TTATCTCCTTTTGATAGGTTACAGATTTAAAAAAGCCTACACTTGTACCATATGTTTTTTTTATGTGTCCCTATACACCGCAAAAGTTTCAAAAAAATAAAGGCGCAAATCCACAAAAATATTTTTTTCACAGGCCTTCAAGCTACACTTAAAATTTTTATTGATAAAAATCCCTTCAAAACACGTCATAAGTCAGAACCACTTACATTTGAACTCATTAAAAGATATGTTTACTCCCATTGAAATTAAAAGAAACGCTAAGCAATAACCGACTAAGGCCATCATTGCTTAACCTAGGTAAGGCCCATCAGCGAAATCATGGGCGTATTAACTCGTATAGGAGTTAGAGGAAGACATGTAACTATCTTTAATATCCAAAAAATGTTCAGGCAAAAAAATTCGTTTTTATTAATCTTTACTTTATTGAATGCCGAAAAAAAGATCAGGAGGTACCGAATGAGTTTACTGGTGACCATTGTTGCGTCTCTATTTATATCGTTAACCAATGCTACAAAGGCGATTTCATCGGAGAAATTGTTCAATGTAGTGACTAGTGACCCTTCCGCAGATAAGCGTGCCGTGGCCTTTGTCGATACCGTCACCGGTAAGGATAGAATCGTTGAAGTTAATATGTCTGGTGAAGTCGTTTGGGAATGGAAGTTTCCGGATAAATTAATAAGTAAAAGACGTAGGCATATATGCAAAGGAGCGGATATCAAATACCTGCATTCAAGTGATGAAATATTATTTATTATACCTCGATCGGGCGCCTACATAGTCAATAGAGCAGGAAATTATAAAACCGTTATTGAAGATGACAAAATAACTCACGACATAGACTTACTTCCTAATGGAAATTTTATTTATACGAGAGGCTTTGTAAATAAAGGTGATGATGAAGTGCGAGAAATAACACCTTCAGGTAAGGTTATTTGGAAGTGGTCTCACGCAAAGTATTTTCCAAATAGAAAATTGTTTCTTAAAGTTTTATCCAATAGGAGAAAAAGAAAAAATCTGAAATCTGATGGAATTGATTGGGCACATGTTAATGGTGTCGAAAGATACAAAAATGGAAATACGCTAATTTCACTCCGTAATTTTAATATGTTTGTTCTTGTCGGTCCTGATAGTAATCCAATAAAAACATTTCAAAATATCTCCTTCGTGCATGAACCTCATAAAACAACATTTGGATATATTGCCGCAGATCGATTCGCTAAGAAAGGACATCTTCTTCACTCGATTATCAAAATTACAAATGAAGGAAAGCGTACAAAACTTCTTAAAGGCCAATTCAAGACGGTTCGTGGAATCGAGTCATTGCCAAGTGGTCGGTTTAATATCACTTCTGTAGGGAATGTGTTTGAGATTAATTCAGAGGGTAAGATATTCCAACAGATGCATTTAAAAATAATGAAAGAAGATACTGAACGTAATTTGAATCGTCGTACTAAGTCAGTCCGTAAAATTTTTAACAAAGGTAGGTGCAGGCCATTAAATCTATATAAAGTTGCAAAAACCAAATTATATAAATGAATTTAATTTTATTACGTGGGAATAATCGAGATTATTTAGTTCACAATGTTAGTAAAAGTAAAAAAACCCTTCACTACATCATTAACAAGCTAAACAAAAGATATAGTTTCCCAAAAACTCGTTTACCGTCATTTTAATTTCTAAAATAAAAAATATTTCTTTAAAAAATTAATTAAGATTTTTTCTATTTGCTACGCAAAAAATACCCTAAAAGCATGCTAAAATCCAACAATGAAAACAAAAAATATTATTCTTCTTATTCTCGTTCTCTTGTTATCTAGCTGTAAAAAGGAAAAACCAAAGCCCAAAGATTGTACTGACAATACTTTTTGCGTTCTCTCAAAAATGCCTCTCATAAGTCAAGGAAGCACGGCACTTCCTGGTATTATAAGAAAGCTTTCGGGGAAAAGTGTTTATATGGACACGGGGTGGTGTGCACCTACTTCTGTCGCAATGGGTATGGCAGGTTTGGTTAGGGAAACTAGCAACCGTGTAAAGTTTAATAATAAATTTGATCAATTTAGAAATTTCTCAAAAAAGTACACAATCTATACAAGAACAAAGCAATACGGTCCCAGCATCTACAAAGTTGGAGAGGATATGGGAACAATGTGGGAAGAGGGTGGTACTTATAGTCATCTAAAGTCGCGTGCCATTGGGGGTTACGAGAGTAAAATCGTTGCCAAAGGTTACACTAAAGGATTCAAAAGTATGTCAGTTGGAAAATGGAGTCCCACTACAAACCAAGATATCATTGATATTTTTCAACAAAGAAAGCCTTTTATGGCAGTCTCCTTTGGTACCTATAAACCCGGTGAAAAATCCAAAGATCCCTGGAAAAGAGAAGGCGGTCATGCGCTTGTTATAAACGGCTATGAAGATGGCTACATTAAAATTTATGACCCCTGGGGAAAGATTTATAACGTTAACCTCGTAAAGAGAACAGATAGAGCTTTAAAAAACAGAACCGAGGTAAGGCACGTTAGTGGAAGCAGGGGATTTGTTAACTCTTATAGTGGTAGAAAAACCAAAGTCATGTTTGATGGTTATGATTACCTTTATGTTCATAAATAGAGCATCCTCATTAAATTCTTCTGGAAATATTGAGCTTTAACGTTTAGTTATAAGCTTATGAAAAAATTAATCAAATACACCACAATTTTCTTTATGACTCTCTTCCCCTTGAAATCCTTTGGACTCCCTCCCATCGTTGCGATTGGGGACCTTCATGGAGATTATTCACAAGCTTTAAAACTCCTTAAAAAGGCCGAAATAATTGACGACCAATCTCGATGGATCGGTGGGGACACTATTCTAGTCCAACTTGGTGACCAAATAGACCGCGGAGCAGGGGACAAACAGATCATCGACCTTTTTGAGCATTTGAAAAATGAAGCGCCTAAATTTGGTGGAATGGTGCATTCTTTAATTGGCAATCATGAGGCAATGAACGTCGACGGAAACTTTAAATACGTTTTTCCTGACAAAGCGTTTTATGATTTCGAAGATTTCTCAAGCACAGCGCCAAAAAATTATGTAGTAAAATACAGCGCCTACCAACAGGGCAGGTTCCATGCCTTCTTTCCAGGAGGTCATTATGCAAAGATTCTTTCCAATAGAAAGGCCATCCTCAAATTAGGACCATACATTTTTGTTCATGGCGGTGTCGTTCCAAAATATGCAAAACTTGGAATTGATCAATTAAACCAACAAATCTCCTATTGGATGAAAGGAATAACAAAAAGACCAAGCTGGATTTCGGATTCTAAAGGACCTTTATGGGCGAGGTATTATTCAAAAAAAACGAATTCCTCTCATTGTAAAATGCTTAAAAAATCCCTCAAAATTTTAAAAGCAAAAATCATGTTTGTTGCTCACACCGTTCAAAGAAATGGAATTAATACGGCCTGTGATGGAAGAGTTGTTAGAACAGACACAGGAATTTCTTCATATTATGGAGGAAAAAAACAGGCAGTACGCATTCAAAATGGTGAACTCTCCATCATCAACTAAAAATCAATTTTGACCTTAAAGATTTTTCCTTCATAAGGTTTTCTATTGGCATCTTTGGCCGCAGTAATATAGAGGAAGTTATTACTGATGGATATATTTGTTGGGTATTTAAAATCAATATTGTAGGACTTATTTATTTTTCCATCTAAGCCTACCCTGTATACCTTTCCTCCCCCATACTGTGCCACAAATAAACTCTTATGTTGTTTTGAAAACTTAAGTCCATCGGGACCTAAATAAGGATCATTACCTACTTTGGGGAGATTAAGGAAAACTTTTTTATTCATCAGCGTCCCTTTTTTATAGTCGAAAGAAATTAAACGATTTTTTAAATGCTCAGAAACAATTACTTTATTAGAATTTTTGAGATAAGCAATGCCATTGGGATAATGAATGTTTTTTTTCAATGTTTTTATCTTTCCTTTGTAAAAAGAATTGACCTCTCCTGAAACTTCACTTTCGTTGTTAAACTCCCCTGAGGTTGTAAACAGAAAAATTTCTTTACTTATTTTTCCAAAATCATTTGGCCCTTTTAATGATTTTTTTAAATCAAAAACAACTTCTTTTTTGGATTCAAGGTGAATTTTAACCAGGCGGTTTTCGTCGTAGCAGCTAACAAACAATGACTCTTCGCTAAGATAAAGAGATGCAGGACCACATCCCTTTCTTGACCAAAACTTTTCAATTTTTTTGGATTTTAAGTTTAATTTTTTAATATTGTTTTGTGAGTATTCCACGAAGAAGAGGTCACTCCCCCTAATGACAGGACCTTCGGGATAAAAGGTTTGATTAACAAGAACATTTTTTGAAGCACAGCCAAAAAATAAAAACGCATATAAGAATACTTTAAACATTTTTTCCCCTTTGCGGCGTTCTAGCATAAAAATGTTTCCGATGCTCTATGCGTAGAGGCAATAACTTACTTGCAAGTAATTTTTTAATTTGTTATTTCCAGAGTCATTAAAAAAAAATCCTCACTCTCTGTTATCCCACGAGAGCTTTACTTGAATTTATTTCAGAAAAATATGAAAGAAACTTAAGACTAATTCTTACAAGTGGAAAAAGTGCTGAATATTTAAAAAGGTAAACCTAATGCGAATAGTAAAGGTAACGAAAGTTTCCTACTATAGGGCAAACAATAAAAAGGCAGGAAATAATGAATTTTAAAAAGTTAAGTTCGATGATGTTTTTAATGGCCTTATCTTTTACGGCCCAAGCAGAAAACTGGCGATCCTTTAGGGGGAGTCCTAGCAATAGTGGTGCCTCTTCTGTGAGCACCAAAATTTTTACAAAGAACCAGCATGTAAGGGCGCCCAAGACCATAACTCTTGGAGGCCTTATTTGGGCCACTTCGGTGACTGACCAAGAAGGAAACTTCTATGTGGGAAGCTCCAACAAAAACTTTTATAGTTTCAAACCTAATGGTGAACTCCGCTGGACCTATACTATTTTTGATCTCGCAGACTCTTTAATTGACTCAGCGGCCGTTGTAACCCCGAATGGACTTGTTGTTATTCCAGGTGGCGATGGTTTCCTCCACGCTGTTCACAAAGATTCAGGAAAAATGGCCTGGACCTTTAAGGCCCATCACGCCGATGATGATTCTCATCAAAAAGGTGGAACGGTTAATAGCTTTGAAGGAAATGTTCAACTAGGGCCTAATGGTTTTCTTTACGCTGGAAGTGATAATGGGGCCATGTACTGCTTGGATCAAGAGGGAAAAGAAAAATGGTCCCTTCAAACAGATATGATGATCTGGTCTTCACCGGCCTTTTCCCCAGATGGCCAATGGCTAACCTTTGGATCTCTTGATGGTCACCTTTATTTAGTGGAACCCGATACTGGAAAACTTCTTCATAAATATAAAATAGGGAAAGATATTAAAAGCTCTCCTTCTGTAGATGAACTAGGAAATATTTATGTCGGCGCTAGTGATAGCGCTCTGTGGTCTTTTAAGGTTGTTAATGGGGAACTTAAAAAGCGTTGGAACTTTACAAATCCCATGGGTGAAATTTATTCATCTCCTGCTGTAAAAGGGGACAATATTGTTTTTGGATCTCTAGATGGATCCATTTACAATATTTCAAGAAAGGGTGAACTTAACTGGAAATACACAACTTACTCTGCTGTCGCCAGCTCTCCTACTATTTCAACTGATGATGTGGTTTATATAGGGGCCAAAAATGGTAAGATGTATGCTCTCAATCTCAAAACTGGAAAAAGAATTTGGAGTTACATAACCCAGAAGTCTCAGAAAAAAAGTAACCTCGATGCCTCTGTCCTTCTAATGAACAATGGTGTCTTAGTTAATGGAAGCTATAAAGGGAAACTCTATTTAATTCCTTCAGAATATTGTCTACTAAATAAAGAAGATTCAAATTGCCAATTTGGTGGAAACATTGATGAACCAGACTTCGGTATTCCTGTAGAAGACAACGAAGCAACTCTTAGGTATTTTTCAAACAATGGAACCTATCACAAGGAAGTTCCAGGAACTATTGGAACCTCAAGAGGCCTAGTTTACAGGCTCGTTGTCAAAAAAGAAGGCATCTTTCTTCCAAGAAGGGCCGTTGATTCGAGCTCTTTGAAAATAAAAATAACTCCACAAGTTGAGGTTTCTGCAGAGGTCTCTTCTGATGGCAAGTTTATTAACCTTTTTCCAAAAACATTTTTTGAACCTAACACGACTTACACGATTGAAATTAAGGGACGTCATTACAAACAAAAAACTTGGTTGAAAGACAGATGGGCCTGGTTTGGTAGAGAAGCCTTTCGTTCAGAAAGTACTTTTACCACAGACTCCAATAATGAAATAAATGACCTCACAAAACCTGAAATGAAAGGCCGAAGCTTTGATGTTGATTCACTTTACCTTCTTCAGCCTATGGCCCTTGACACTTATATACCTGCTGCGATGGATGGACAGGGCTTTAAAGTAACCGTGTTTGGTAATGATATTAAAAAGAACCAATTTCTCCTGTATGCCCTTCCTGGTATTCAGAGAAAAAGTGGCATGGGTATTATGCCTGAAAAAACGAAGGTCTTTACAATGAAAGGGACCACTAATGGGCAGGATTTTAAAGCAGAAGGGGCCTTTACGATAGCTGCTATGGGGGGAGAAATTCCTTTTAACAAAATGATCTTTGCAGGAACTTCAAGCAACATGAAAATAAATCATGGTGAGTTTTACGCAACGGCCGCTTGTTACAAAATAAAGGGAAATGACTCGAGCTACTCATTTCCATATGAACTCATTAATCAGGTTTGCGATAATTTTTTAAGAATGAAAGGACTTGGAGAATTTAAATCACGTTGGACACCTGAAGTTGACCCTAATGTTTCGATAGAAGCTTCTCTTGTAGATTTCCAACTTAAAAAAAGAAAGATGCAATTAAGCTTAACCTTGGAAGGAACACATAACTTAGGCGATCATCTTCTAGGGTTTGTTTTTTATGACCCTGATACGATGGAAATCTTAAACAAAAATGTTTCTACTTATAACCTCAAAGATAAAAGGTCTTTTGAAGCCTCTCTTAATATCCCAAGAAAAGTTTTGAAAAAGAAAGCAAGAATGGCCATCTTTCTCGATAGTAAACTTCTATTTGAAGGCAAAATACCAAGATAATTTTTAAAAAGGGTATGGTTCTTCCATGCCCTTTTTAAGTCATTCACCTTCTGACAATTTTTTTATATAAGCTTGGAATCTTCTCATGACGAAAAGGTGGAAAACGGCCTGGGTATAGATGTAAATAAACCATGGCAAAGCTGGCACAAATTCGTGAATGGCGACCAAAAAGTAATCGCCACAACTTGTCTCTCTAAATTCGAGACGCCCCCTTCCTTGATCTTTTGAAGCGAGGTAGCCCCCTGTAATATAAAATAACTGTCTGCCCGGTGAACTCCTATCTGTACTCAAAGTGAGTTCTAACATTGGCGTTTTAGAAAAAGGTCCCAAAAATTTACAGACATTATCCTTTACTTTCACTTTTATGATAAAGGAAAAAAACTGTGGTAACCATTCCATATACTTATGACTTACCCAAATAGCAGTCGTATTTTTCGGTCTATGTAACCTCTGTACTGACCTCACATCTTTTCTTTTGAGATCTGCCCCCCAATAACTTGATTTTCCTTTTATCTCAATTCCGAAGGTCGACTTTTCGTGAATATCCGTTTCGTCGATAGTACCTTTAAGCGACTCTCTAAAACTTTTAAAACTGTAATTGGGAATATTTAATATTTTTTTTTCGTCTGGAACCATAGGATGTTTCAAACTCTGTATAAGTGGATAGACCAAAGCTTTAGGGGTATTTGTTATAAGAGAAACCCATAATTTTGATAACCCAGGGCTAAAAAGAGAAACCTTAAAAAAATACCTCTTGTGCCCCAGCTCCTTAGCAGTTTCTTCAAGAAGTTCATGATAAGTCATATAATTGCGGCCACCCAAATCATATTCTTTAGAATAATTTTCTTTATTACCAATACAAAAAATAATTGACCTAATCACATCCTCTATGGCCACTGGTTTGGACGCATTTTGAGTCCAAGAGGGTAAAATCATAACAGGAAGCCTTTCAACCAATTTTTTGAGTATATTAAATGAAGAGCCACCTTTTCCAATAATAATTCCTGCTCTTAAAGATGTTACAGGTACACCGTAGCTTCTTAGAGTATCCTCTGTTTCTAAACGACTTTTTAGATGTAAAGAAAGATCTTTTCCTCGAGGTATGATTCCTCCCAAATATATAATCTGCTTAACACCCTTTTCTTTGGCGGTTCTTGCAAAGTTATCAGCAATAATAAGATCGTTATCTTGAAACTCTGCTTGAACAAGCTTAGATGTGGGAAGCATACTGTGAACCAAATAAATAGCATAATCGGCCTGGTCTAGTGCTTTTTCAAGGTCAAGAAGGGAAAACAAATCACATTGAAGCCACTTTATATTCGACTTT
>JAOMEV010000130.1 GCA_028346125.1 Bacteriovoracales bacterium
GGGCCTGGTAAAAAGAAACCTGGAACTAAAGAAAAAGGCCCTGGAAAAGAAGAGCCCGGTAAAAAACCTCCCGGTAAGGAGCCTCCTCCGGGTGAAGAGGCTCCTGTTAAAGAAGCTCCTGGGGAAGAGGCTCCTGGTAAAGAAGCTCCTGGGGAAGAAGGACCCGGCAAAAAACCTCCGGGTGAAGAAGCACCCGGCAAAGAGCCTCCTAGTGAAGGGCCAAGAACTGAAGGTAAAAGGACACCTGGTAGTTTGCCTGGAGGCGCCCCCGATATGGGTGGTATGCCACCCGGCCCTGGCGAGGCTCCAGGTATGGGTGGACTAAGCCCTGGTCCTGGTGATGCTCCAGATATGGGTGGACTAGGTCCCGGTCCTGGTGATGCTCCAGATATGGGTGGACTAGGTCCCGGTCCTGGTGATGCTCCAGATATGGGTGGAATGCCTTCCGGTCCTGGCATGGGAGAAATGAGTTCTGGCTCAGGTGATATGAGTGAAGTTAGTAGACCAAAATTTAGAGATCTCTCCTCCGTAGGAGGGCTTTCCCAAGATAGCCTTAGTTATTCTGTTGGAAGTCTCAGCATGGAATCTTTGGATAATGTTCAAAGTATGCCTGAAGAAAAGCCTCCTGCCCCCTCCCCTGAAGGACCTCCGGGAGAAAAGCCGACAAATCAAGACAGTGGTATGAAACCCGAAGGCCCAAAACCTGGAGGAGATGGGCCTCCGGGAGATAAGGGACCAGGAGATAAAGGCCCTAGCCCTGATGAAGGAAAACCAGGAGATAAAGGCCCTGGCCCTGATGAAGGAAAACCAGGAGAAGGCAACAAACCGGAAAGAAAGCCTATGATGGAAGGCATGACTGGTAAACCTATGACAGGCGACATGGGTAGTGGACCTATGCCGGGTGATATGGGCGGTGGACCTATGATGAGCGACATGATGGGTAAAGGACCTATGATGAGCGACATGGGTGGTCCAGACCCCATGGTGGGCGACATGAGTGGTCCTGGCCCTATGATGGGTGATATGGGTAGAGATCCTATGATGGGAGACATGGGTAGAGATCCTATGATGGGAGACATGGGTAGAGATCCTATGATGGGAGACATGGGCGGTGGGCCTATGATGGGCGGGGATGAGTTTAAGCCTCCAATGTCTACTGATGATATTAATAAGCAGATGCGTGACATTATTAATACGATACATAATCAAAATCAACAACAGCATCAGCAACAGCAACAAAATGAACAAAATATTCTCGAAAGACTCCACAGGGTTAAATTCATTTTTAGTGTTGAGAACTAAATTTCTAGGTATAATGATCTCAAAAGATTAATTTTCTCTTAAAATCAAAATATGAAACTTAGACTCTTACTTGTATTTGTTGTTTCTTTTCTACTAAATCACTCAACTTCTTATGCTCAAGGAGAAATCTTTGCACCCGCTCTTAATGCCTTTAAGGGAGGAAAATTCAAACAAGCCTTCTTTTTTCTAAGAAAATTACAAATCAAAGAAGATGACTTATTTCTAAAAAAAACCTATCTTGAAGCACTTTGTCTTAACAAACTAAAACGTTACGATCTTGCAATTAAGCGTTTTAAATTCATTAAAAACAAAAAATTTACACCCAAGGAGTTCTTTTTCGAATTTGGACAAGCAAATTTTGCCTCTAATAATTTAGAAGAGGCACGAAAAGCTTTTCAAGCTTCTGCTCGCCAAAATTTTCAAAAGTCATCCTCACTTTATTACGCAGCCTACATTTCGCAAATACTGGAAGATTACCCAACTGCAGAAAAAAATTACACTCTCCTTTTAAAAGATAGCATGACTAAAAGAAGTATGAGACAGGTTGCTATTTTCCAGCTAACCCAAGTTCTTCTATCCAAATTAGAAAAGGTTAAAGATAAAAAAGCCGTTCTTAACTATATAAAAAAAAGAATTATTCCCCAACTTAATATGGCCCTCAGAATTAACCCCCGTGCCTCTGTTGCAAAAGATATTTTGAAAAGAAAAAAGGAACTTGAAATAAAGTATGGGCTTAACCCTCTTTACTTAATTAATGGTAAGAAATTATCTCCTAAGGCCCATTCACTTAGCCTCTCACAAAGCTTTAAGTATGATACCAATGCCACTACCTCCACAGAGTCTCTGGCAACTCTGAATACAATGAAAGACTCAAGTATTTTTGCAACCTCAATTAACGCAAAATATACCAAACCTTTTAAACGCATGTTCACTGTAAGCCCTGGTATCAGCCTATCCTTTACCCAACATGGTAACCGCGTTGCTGCGGACGTTTTTAAAAATGATAGTCTAAGTGTAACAAGCACCCTTGCAAATACCTATGAACATAAGCTATTTGGTAATCAAGCATCCCTTCTCTTCGATATAGAACATGCCTATTCAGGGGCAGATAGAAACTCTACGGGAAAAGTATCTAAAATTGCAACTTCCTCTAATGGGTTTACCGTTTCTCTTGGGGAAAAGTTTAAATACTTCAAATTTGGGGACACAACCGCCAAAGCTAAGTTTAAAATTTCAAAAAGCTACGACGATACACAACATAACAAAGTTTATACCTTTTCTCTCAATCAAGTGGCCATGCTCCCAATAAAGCACATGCTTATTTTCACTCACCAGACAGACCTTACAAGGTACGATACAACACCGGCCAGTGATACCAATACTTTCCTCGTAAGGTTTGATTATGTTATCCCTGAAATTATTAGAAGCTATACCTTAAGCTTTGGCCTTTCAAGTACATTTGCCCCAACTATAACTGAATCTACAACACCTGAAAGAGGCATGGAAATTACTTGGAACCCTTCTGTCAAAATTACTAAAAAGACAACTAAATCTTTAAGTACAACCATCAGCTATAATTACACAAAAAAAACCTCTGGAAATATTGCAACCTATGCCTACACAAAACAAGTAACCTCTATCGATCTGGCCTACAGCTTCTAAATTCAATAAAACTCTAAAATATCCTTCTCTTGAATTAATTTATACTTCGGGAAGACAATGAGAAAAAAGCGATCTTTGAACAAGCCTGGATCTATTTGAACATTTTTAATAAGACACATTTTTCTATTTTTAACTAGGAAAGTCCGCCGAAGAGGGATTTTTGACTTCTTACAAAACTCTATACGAGCGATTAGGTTGACGGTTTTCCTTTTCTTCAGATTCCAATTTCTTTGCATCCTCCAAACAAAATATCCTAGAAAAATAATTGTGATTATTCGAAGAGAATAACGAATAAATTTGACCATTTTTTAACCCAAATTTATAAAAAACCTAAGCTGTT
>JAOMEV010000131.1 GCA_028346125.1 Bacteriovoracales bacterium
TTTTGATCTTAAATTTTCTTTATATTTTAAATAAAAATCACAACTATCTGAGTGAATAAAAAATATCTAGAAGTTTTGGGAAATGTCTTTGAAAGAATACCATTAGTTTACCATGGCCAGTAATAATTATTTCTTTTTTACCTTTTAAGATGGCCTTCTTCATTTTAGCAGTAGCACTTTTTGTGTCCACGATAATCCATTTCGGTGCCGGATCTTTTGCGGTAGGGTTATACTGTCCTTTGTTGTTTACAAACCTAATTTGAGATTCAACTAGGCCAGGACAGATAAGAGTACACTTTACACCAAAGCTTTTCATTTCGAAGAAGATACCCTCTGCGAAGGCCCTAACTGCAAACTTAGACATGCAATAGGGTGTTAGGGTTGGCGTGCCTAGGTAAGAACTGATACTGCCCATAAGTGCCAAATGTCCCTTTGATTTTTTGAGATGATCTTTAAAGATATAAAATGTTCGAAGGAGGCCAAAGACATTTGTATCAAATTGGTTTTTGTAATCATCTAGAGTTAACTTTTCCGCTTTACCCATAACTCCAAAGCCAGCATTCGCGATAACAATTTTTAGAGTGAGGTCATTTTTATGGATAAAATTGTCTACTTTTTTAAGATCTTCATCTTTTCTTACATCTGCACAAAAGGTTTCAACGCTTATTTTGGAATTGATCTTTAAACATTTTTCTTTCACTTCTTGGAGGAGGTTTTCTCTCCTTGCTAGTAAAAGAAGAGAGTAGGAGCTTTCTGCAAAAGTCATGGCCAAATGGGCCCCTATTCCTGAAGAAGCACCTGTAATTAGGACGTATTCTTTCATGATGGTCTATCCTCGTTTTCTAGAATTTGTTGGAGACCTGAAGAAAATGTTCTTTGAGGAATTTCTTTAAAATAATTTCTGTAACCTTCACCATCTTTGATAACTTCCAGTAGTGCCTCTTTTTCAAAAAGATCAGGTGAAAAAATGACGTCTTGGTTGGAGATAAGGATATCTGCTCTTTGACCTTCCTCAATCGTTCCCGTATCTTCTTGACCAATTTCTTTTGCTCCAAGCCCAGTCATGCCATACCATGCTGTTAGTGTTGGAATATCTTCATAAATCAGTGACTGAATTTCCTTATAATTTCTTCCATGCATTTCTGGAACAATAGCATCGGTCCCTGCTAGAATTTTTAGACCAACTTTATGGGCGGCCTGAACAGCTAGTTTATGATGTTTAAAAACTTCGGCAGCTTTTTGTTTTACAAAGTCAGTGAGATTGGGCATTTCCTGAAGATGTTGAATGACCCAAGAAGTAGGGGTTACTGTACAATTGTTTTTTGCCGCTAGCTCTGCCATTTTTTCATCCATAAAAGAGATGTGTTGTATATCTTTGACCCCATGGGTAATTGCCAATTCGATTCCTGAACGTGAGTGGGCATGGGCCGCAACAATGAGTCCTCTTGCGTGGGCCTCATCACAAATGGCCTCTATTTCATCGGCGGTAAACTCTCTATGTTCTAGTTTATCGGAAGGAGAGGCCACACCTGGAGAGGTACAAATTTTTATAAGGTCGGCGCCGCAAGCAGCGAGTTCTCTCACTCTTTTTCGACAATCCCAGGGACTATCAACGACACTGGAAGGCCTGCCAGGGGCCTCTTTAAAAAGGTTTGATAACTCTGCATGGCACCTGTCTGGGCCTCTAAAGTCTGCATGGCCGCCTGTTGAAGAGAGCATGGCAATGGCTATTTTAAGGCGTGGACCTATCATCATATTTTGATTGATCATCCTTTTTATAAAGTCAGTGGCCCCTCCAATATCCCTTGCTGTTGTAACACCACCGTTGACGAGTGTTGTATAGAGAATTTTTTCCACGTAGAGAAGACCTGACTGTGAGTTCATGAGGTCGATGTCTTTTTTGCCTATTCCTGCAATGGTAATATGGGCATGACAATCAACTAACCCTGGTGTGATGATGAAGTCTGAACAGTCTATAATTGTAAACTCATTCGATGTCACTTTTACCTGGGGAGCAAAAAATGGAAGTACTTTTAAAAAATTTGATCAGGACCTAAGGTGTGAAGAAGAATTAGGCTTTATTGATTCCTTTAGAAACCTCGCTCCCCTTACAAAGATTTTAGGGCCCATTTTCAACCAAAAAAATATGGCCCTCCTTAAAAAATAAATTAAATCTTTACTAAAATCCTGCCGCTTACTTTTCTCTCAAGAAGCTCTTCACAAGACTTTTCGATATCTGACAGAGGTACTTCTTTAAAAACGATATCCGAAAGGTTATCAGACTTTAATTCCTTAGAGACCCTATCCCATAGCTTTAGCCTAAGTTCCATAGGACAATTCGCTGAGCTTATTCCTAAAAGGCTTACCCCTCTAAGAATAAAAGGCATCACTGTCGCATTTAAAGTGTGCCCCATCGCAAGACCAACAGAGGCCACATTTCCCCAAAGGTTTACGTGAGGAATAAGACGTCCCAAGCAATCTCCTCCCAAATTATCAATGGCCCCTCCATAACGCCCCTTTTCCAATGGCCTTGCCCCTAGGTCTAGTTCTTCCAAAGAAAGAACTTTATGAGCACCGAGTGATTTTAAATAATCATGGGATTCCTTTTTGCTTGAAATAGCATGAACTTCATAACCCAATTTAGACATCATCATGACGCCAAAGCTTCCAACCCCACCACTTGCTCCGGTAACAACAATAGGGCCTTTGTCTGGGCTTTGATCATTAACTTCCATTCTATGAACACAAATAGAGGACGTAAATCCTGCTGTTCCATAAATCATGGCCTCTTTTAAAGAGAGATTTTCAGGTAAAGGGACGACCCAATCTGCTGGAACCCTTACAAATTCCGAATAACCCCCATCATGCGTTTCCCCCAGACCACAACCAGTAACTAAAACAGAGTCACCTTTTTTAAACTTAGGATTCTCAGAGCTTTCAACCACCCCTGACACATCAATGCCACCTACTGTGGGGAACTTTTTAAAGATTTGCCCTTTTCCCAAAGCACCAAGAGCATCTTTAAAGTTGATACTTGAATAATACGCCTTTATAACCACATCGCCCTGATCCAACTCTTCAAGGGTCGTCTTTTCGAGAAGTCCGGAAATTTTTTTATCCTTTCTGTATACTCTAAAAGCGTTAAAACTATCCATAAGACCCACCATTATAACTTTTCAAAATTTCTTTTTTTTTATAAGTTTAAACTTCGACATAATTTAAACTAAAGGACTTCCTTTGTATATTTTAAGCAATATAAAAAAGCTTTATGATGGAAAATCTCCGAACAAAGAATCGATCAAA
>JAOMEV010000132.1 GCA_028346125.1 Bacteriovoracales bacterium
CGCAACTTTCTTTAAAAGAAGAATACCTAGAAGAATGAAGATGCTCAGTATTATTAAGAGATTTTTCTAGATCACCCTTCACCAAACTTACATTAAGGACACTTTCTCCCTCACAATCCTCATCCATACATTTTCTGGAAAAATAACAATTTCTTAAAGAATCAAATTCGTAATCTTTTTCCCCGCTAATAAGTATTCCTCTAAATTGGCCATCCTTTTTAGAGAAAACAGGAGCTCCAGAGTTTCCTTTGAAAGAATCTATATCTGTTTTAAAAATACCATCATTCAAACCTTCCCTAACTTTACCTTCCATTGCCTTTAAAGGTAGCCCTGAAGGGTTCCCCATTGCAATAACCTCATCTCCCTTATCTAAACTTACAAGGTCACCAATAGTAATCGGTGTTTTGTTTTCCACCTTTTTCGTAAGCTTTACAAAAAGGAAGTCAAGACTTCTATTTTGGTAATACCCCTCTGGCCTAATAGCATAGGCACATTTATAACGAACTTCTTTTTCCTCATTTAGTTTGTAATCAAAGCTCCAATAATAATTTTTACAATGCCCTAAATTTCGGAGGCAATGGCCCGCTGTAAGAATAAGGTCAGGTCCAACTAACACTCCTGAACAAGCTGCCTTTTTAGGCTGGTGTGCAAAGGCCTCTCCTTCACAAAGGGGACGATTCAAATTTTCTTTTTTATGAGGAATCATTGACACTACAGCATCGGATAATCTTTTTAAGTGGTCATCTTTGATTGAAGAGAGTTCTTTTCTATCATCACTTCCATAGATGACGGGAGATTTTAAAAAAGCATCTGTATTTTGGTTTTCCGATGGGCCTAGACAGCCAAAAAGCAAAAGAAAAAAAATGAATTGAAATTTCATAAAGGTCTCCCCAAAAAAGCATTACCATCTTGCAACTCGTGGCGCTAATTTCTTTTCCCTTTTTGAAAAAATACTGTGGATTTTGATGATCTTTCCCCTTTACCTCCAAAAAAAGCTTAACAACAAAAAAAGACCCCCCTATTCTAAATAAAATAAGTTTAAGGAAAGGCTATGGAAAAGTATTTTAAGTTCAAGGAATTTGGGACTGATTACAAAAAGGAAACCCTCGCGGGCGTCACAACTTTTCTGGCCACATGCTATATTGTGGTCGTCAACCCTCAAATTTTAAGTCAAACGGGGATGAGTTATTCAGGGGTTGTTACCGCTACAGTACTCCTCTCTTTTTTCAGTACCCTGCTTATGGGTATTTTTGCTCACAACCCCATTACTGTAGCCCCAGGTATGGGACTCAATGCTTTTTTTACTTTTACTCTTTGTCTTGGAATGAAAGTCCCATGGCCCACGGCCCTGGGAGCAATATTTTGGTCTGGGCTCTTATTTCTTTTAATCTCTATGTTCAATCTTAGGACAGTTCTTTTAAATGCAATTCCCCTTCCTCTTCGCTACGCTATTTCCTGCGGTATTGGTATTTTTATTTCTTTGATTGGCCTCACAAATGCTGGCTTTCTAGCGTCCCATGAAGCAACAATTATCACTCAAAACGCTCTTAATCCTAAGCTATGGACATTTATTATTGGACTTTTTGTAACGGCCCTCCTATCGGTTAAAAGGGTCAAAGGGGCATTTCTAATTGGAATTCTTTTTACAACACTTCTCACTTATCCCTTAGGACGCTGGTGGGGAGATGAAATCATTCTAACCTACAAAGGCCTTTATAGTCCTCCCGACTTTTCTTTGATTGGTCAGCTTAACCTCATTGATTCTTTAAAGTTTTCTTTCTTTCCTGTTGTTTTAACTCTTTTGTTAACAGATATGTTCGATAGCCTATCAACCTTTATAGGTATTTCTCACGCGGGAAACCTCCTCGATGAAAAGGGACGTCCTCGAAATATTAAAAAGTCATTAATTGTGGATTCCCTCGCAACTCTTTTAGCAGGCTTGTTAGGTACAAGCTCAGGCACAAGCTATATTGAATCGGCAGCTGGAATTAAGGAAGGTGGAAAAACGGGTTTCGTTGCTCTTGTAACAGCATTTCTCTTCCTCCCCCTCATGTTTTTTTCTCCCCTCCTTGTAATGATTCCTACCATTGCAACAGCACCCATTTTAGTTTTGGTCGGTGTCTACATGATCGGACCCATTAAAAAAATTGATTGGAATAATCTAGAAGAGGCCATACCTTGCTTTTTAAGTCTCATTTTAATCCCTCTAACCTACTCCATAACCCATGGAATGGTTTGGGGATTTTTAATGTATTCTTTTCTAAAACTTTTTGGAGGAAAAAGAGAGGAAGTGACTTTTCCTCTCATTGTACTGAACCTTTTGGCAACAATTTCACTGTTTATGAAGTAACCGCTCCATTTTCTCTTTTAATTTCGGCACCTAAGTGACCTAGCTTCTTAGCAAGATGTTCATAGCCGCGATCTAAATGATAAATTCTCTGAATCGTCGTTTGTCCTCTTGTAGAGAGGGCCGCTAAAACGAGGGCCGCACTGGCCCTTAGGTCAGTACACATAATGGGTGCTGCTTTTAAGGGACTCTTTCCTCTAATAATGGCAGTCTTTTGTTTCAACTCGATATTGGCCCCAAGTCTACGAAGCTCTGGAACATGCATAAACCGATTTTCAAAAATATTTTCTGTTATAATAGAAACCCCTTCAACTTGAGAGGCCAGGGCCATGAGCTGGGCCTGAGCATCAGTTGGAAAACCTGGATAAGGAGAGGTTTCAACATTAATTGCCTTCAAACGACTAGGAAAAACATTAACATGGTTTTTTCCCTTTTCTAAATTTGCTCCCATATCTGAGAGGGCCGTTAAAACTGCTTCAAGGTGCTCTGTATGAAAACCTTCAACAGTAAGCTGAGACTGGGTTGCAAGTCCTGCCATAATATATGTGGCCGCTTCAATACGATCCCCAATCGCCTCATACTCAACTTCTTTCAACTCACTTTCTTTAATTCCATTAACCACAAGGCGAGAAGTTCCCAACCCTTCTATCTTGGCCCCCATCTTTATAAGAAAGTTTCCTAGATCTTCAATTTCTGGCTCGAGGGCAGCATTTTCAATGACCGTTTCTCCTTCGGCCAAAACAGCTCCCATCAAAAGGTTTTCTGTCGCTCCGACAGAAGGAAAGCTTAAAACAACAGGAAGGCCCTTTAACCCATCAGTTTCAGCAGAGACATAACCACCTTCAAGATTAATATTTGCCCCAAGCTTAGAAA
>JAOMEV010000133.1 GCA_028346125.1 Bacteriovoracales bacterium
GAAGAGCCTTTGGACTTCGAACTAGATATCTTATCTCCTCGGCCTCTAAAAGACTTATAAATAAAAAGAAGGTTATTATTTTTATAAAAAGTTTTTTTTTCATTTAAATAATGATTCATAAAAAAGGACAAAATACTTCATTAATTTCTGCCTAGCATCACCTGTTCCGAAATCAGCTTCGCATTTTGTTTGGCTTAAAGTGTCCATTACCTCGGTAATGTCAGCACTTGTCCCTGCACTTTTAGCAGTAGTAAACATATCGCTCACCACTTTAAACCCTTCAAAAGCGGCTACCTTATTACCAATGTCATCTAAAACTTCTATAAAATTATTCAATAAAACGACTCCTTCACAAAGAATCGAAACCTGAGAAGTATTATAATCTTCTGTAGCTAAACTTGTATGCCCTTTGTTTACAGCATCACATGTTCCTGTCACGCCAGTGCCCAGATAGTCGGTAATATCATCACCGCCACTCAAGGCGACACTCCCAGTATAATTGGCAAAACATTTGTTGTCACAGACCGGATCTGAGGTTCTTTCTTTTCCCTTATCCCCATCACCAGAACTTAATCCATCGTAACAGCCATAAAAATAACCGTATCGACCAAGTTGATCAAAAAGAAGATAAAAAAGTTGAGTGTTTATATTTAAAGCAGCTTCACTGCCAAGCACACTGATCCTCGAAGCAGGTGATGGATTATTTGAAGTTGAGAGTCCACCAGCATAAAGAAGTGTGTTGATAGCTGCTAACATATTTAAATAATCTATATCGTCTGTGCTTGTCATTGTAGAGGCACTTGAAAATTTAGTAAACTGACCCAGAAGGGTCCCTCCAGCTTGAACGTTACCGAGATTCGTAAAAAGGGTTGTTTCCTTAAAACCAGCTTTGCAAGCGTAGGCCGAGGCCAGTGTTTGAAGATATCGAGCATTTTTATTTTGAGCTCCAATTTCTTCCAAAACATCTATAGCCTTAGTACAATTTAAGGTATTAAGATGTATCTCTGCTTCTGTGATGGCAAATTTAACCTTATCCTCCTCAGAAGATCCACATCCAAAAAGTAGCAAAAGTGATAGCAATAAGTAAAAGTTTGCTCTAGGGAAAATCATCATTTCAAAAATAACCTATTTTAAATTATCCTCTTTCTATATTCTTCCCTAGTTTTTTTTGTAATTCAATCAGTCAGATATAAGAAATTGGATTAATTTTAAAATGGCCTCCTCAAAGGGATCTTTTTCTGCAACAAGACTTACTCTTCCAGTGTTTGGAGCACCAAAGTCTGTACCAGGAACAAGGGCAACACCAAATTTTTCCAAAATAAGATCACAGATTTTTTCAGCATAATCGCTTTGATCATCCTTTTCCTGTTTAAAGACATTAATGATGGGCATTTGAGAGAAATCAATTAGGTAGTAAAAAGCCGAGGTAGATTGATACCAGGCATGAGATAAATTTGCTTCTCGAAAAGAGTATCTTACAATTTCTGCATTAGTTCTCAAGTGAGACTTAATAGGTTTTAAATAAGTTTCTAAAAGAGAAAAATCAAAGTCTAGTAAACTTCTTTGAATAAGACTGCTCGCACAGGATGTCGTTTGACCTTGAAACTTTGAAAGAACCTCAATATAAGGTTTCGGACCGAAGCAATACCCTAACCGAAGTCCTGTACAGGCAAGAGCTTTAGAAATTCCATCAACGATAAAAGTACGCTCTAATAATTCTGAGTCATATTGATAAAAATAAGAAGGCTTTGGGTCGTAGTAATAGAGGCTGAAATAAATCTCATCGCTTATGAGAAAAACATCCTTATAATTTGCCATAAGTTCTGCAAAGCCCTTCATCCATTCATCTGAATAAGAAATTCCCGTTGGATTATTTGGACTATTAATAACAATGGCCTTCGTATTTTCGTTAATAAGTCCGGCGATATCATCCAAAGAAGGCTCAAAGTGATCGTAAATATTGGATCTTACCAAAACGACTTTTCCGCCATGCAACTTAATTATTTCAGGATAACTTAGCCAATAAGGAGCAAAAAGGATGACCTCATCACCTGGATCAAGCAAGGCCCCAAATATATTGTAAAGAGAGTGTTTACCTCCATTACTTACAATACAATCGTAAGGTTCGGAGAGGTTGGAGAGGTCAAGATTTCTAGACTCTCTAAAATAAGAAAGAAGCTTCTTCCTTAACTCGGGAATCCCCAAAACAGGAGAATATTGATAACTTTTAAGAAAATTTAGCTCACCTCTTATTTGGTCTACGAATTCAGGCATTGGCTTAAAAGGAAATTGGCCTGCAGTGAGGTTATAAATCTTTTCTCCTCCATCGACCAATTCAGATGCTTTGGCATTAAGTTTGAAGGTTGCACTCTCTGTAATTTTCTGAATTCTCGAACTAAACTCCATAGTACACCCCTAATTAAGAGCCTTCTTTACTTTGATTAAGATACTTTAAAACTATGGGGGGAACAAAGTTTGAAATATTTCCCCCATGGCCGAATACTTCCTTAACCAAGCTGGAACTAACAAAAAAATGCTCTTCACCAGTCATGAAAAATACTGACTCTATTTTCGGAGAAAGAGTATTATTCATTGAGGCCATTTGGAATTCCCCTTCAAAGTCTCCTGTCGGCCTTAATCCTCGAACCATGTGGTCGATACCATTTTTTTCAGCAAACTCAACTGTAAGGCCACTCCAATTGTGGACAAAAATGCTGTTATTATTCCCAAAAATTTCCTCTAAAATATCGGTTCTTTCTTTATCTGAAAACATTGGATTCTTAGAAGGAGAGGAGGCAACAATCAAATAGAGTTCATCAAACACCTTAAGTGATCTTTCTACAATATCCAGGTGCCCGTTTGTGAACGGATCAAAAGAGCCCGCATAAAGCGCCTTTTTAATATTTCTTTCATCACTCATTTTGCTGCCTTTAAATAAGATTAATATTTTTTTTGGAATTAAAAAATTATTTTTCTCGAACTTTTGCGATTAAAATATAACTATCCCCCTGGGAGAATACTTTTTTTATTTCTAGATTTTTATCATTCCAATAATTCTGCTTCAAACCCTTTTTGACATCAGACTCTATCCAAATAAGACCTTTATACCAAGAAGTATTAGCGAGTCGATTCAAAATGATTTTTTCGTAAAGCTTGGTTTCTT
>JAOMEV010000136.1 GCA_028346125.1 Bacteriovoracales bacterium
CCGAAGGACAAAATCCCATAGGACAAATTGTCAAAATCAATCGAGTTAACTTTAAAGTCATAGGGCTTCTCCCTACAAAAGGAGCTAGTTATTGGCGAGACCGTGATGATGTCGTGGCCGTCCCCCTTCTCACCGCCATGGGAAGAGTTTTAGGAAGAAAAAACTTGGGAAGTATTAACGTCCAAGTTGAGTACCCGGAAGCTATAGACTCTGTGATTGAAAGTTTAAAAAAGGTTCTTCGTAAACGCCATAAATTGGGACCTGAAGCAGAAGATGATTTTTATGTTATGAATATGACAGAAATACGGGAAGCACTCAATAAAACGACCCGAACAATGGCCCTTCTTCTGGGGGCCATTGCGGCCATCAGCCTCGTTGTGGGTGGCATTGGTATCATGAATATTATGCTGGTGACGGTGAAAGAAAGAACTCGTGAAATTGGTTTAAGAAAAGCGCTCGGAGCAAGAAATGCTGATGTTCTCTTTCAGTTCTTAATGGAGGCCGTTGTCATTTGCCTTTGCGGGGGTTGCTTGGGAATCATGGTGGCCGGTAGTGTAAGCTGGGGAGTTGGCCAGGCCTTCGATTGGCCGATTGGCCTTTCTTTAAACGCCATCTTTATGGCCCTTTTTTCTTCTTTTACTGTAGGGATTGTCTTTGGGCTTTGGCCTGCAAGACAGGCCTCTCTTTTAAGTCCTATAGAATCGCTGAGATATGAATAGCTCATTTACTTTTGAGCAAGCTCTAAAGTAAATGAAAACTCCATTGTATTCCCAAGTCCCTCTTTGGAGTCCAAGGAAATTGATCCGCCTACTCTTCTTGAGAGAAAAGCGACCATCTCAAGACCAACAAAATTATTGTTGAAAGACGATTGTTTAGCTTGGCCTATATCATTTCTGGTCCTCTCCAACTCTTTGTTAGAGTAAAGGATGCCTTGATCTTTTATGGTAAACAAGACATCAATTTTTGGGGAATTATCGGTTTTTTTCACATCCAGAAAAACCTCAACCCTACTTTTCTGACTTCTTCTGAGCGATGTCTCCAGCATAGAGAGTAAAATTTCTTCCAAAGCATCTTGATGGCCTCTCACATTTTCACTCTTCTCAAAGTGAGGAATCAACTCATTTTGATGAGACATAATTAGAGAATTGGATTTAATTTTTTCCAAAGCACTTTCATAAAGAGAAACCAAGGAAAACTCATCTACTTCTTTTTTAGTGAATTCGTTGACAAAGGAATCGATGGTCTCTTTGATGTGAGGTTGTTCAGCAGTGACCTTTGATGAATAATTCCGCAATTCTTCTTTGACCCTTTTTTCCACAAGACCTGTCACTCCGCCTTGATTTGATAGCCTTTGCATTGAAATTAAAACACCATCTTCAAATCCATTAAAGCTGCAGATAAAGTCTTCACCATTCAGCAAAATATGAACTTCTGAAATGGACTTTTTGTCGAGCCCCTTAACATTAATGATATTACCTCTGTGAGGACCAAAAACTTTTGCGAAGCTTTGAAATTCAAAAGGATCTCTTCCTTTATCACTCTCACCTATGCCTAAGAACTCCTCGATGCTATTTGAAATCGAATCTATGAGTAAGTCCTTATTAAGAAAGATAAAAGGCATTCCAGAAATATCATAAAAACTGGTCAATTTTTGATTAAGCGTCTCAGCAGAATCAGACCTACTAGAATGCTCCCTATTAACAACATTGAGCTCTTCATTAACACTTTTGAGCTCTTCATTAGAGGCCATCAATTCTTCATTAGAGCTCATTAGTTCTTCATTAGTCACCTGTAGTTCTTCTCCTGTAACTGTGTGACCTTCTACAGACTCACTAAGCTTTTTTTCCAATGTCTGAATTCGCTTCCTAAGGTCACTCATTAATTGACGAGATGACTCAACATCATCAACATCATCAACATCATCAACATCATCAGCTAATGTTGATGCTGCCTGAAACTCAAGGCCAACATAATTACTTTCATGCTCCTCTCGGCCGAAAAGAGGAGTAAAAACAAGATTGAATTGTTCTTCTCCGACTTCAGGGATTGAAATCGACCTATAGATGACTTGTTTTCTAAATTCAAGAGATTTGGGAATCCCCCCCAAAAGAAATGGAGCTAGGCTTTGGACAGCAAGCTTGTCACCTTTAAAGCTCAGAGGTGAAGCACCTAGAAGTTTGAAAAAGCGATTTGACGACCCCAAAAACTGGATAATATTGCCACTATCATCGAAGATGACACCCTCTTCAATAAACTGGCCAGCTAAAAATTGAAGACCTTCTAATGCACTCCCCTTTTTCCCCTCTAGACTTGGCAATGGCTTTCTTGTCTTATATGTGGAATTTATTCCTTTTATGGCAGTAAAGCCAAATTGCTTTTTATTTGAAATTTTTTTGGTCATCTTATGCGTAGTACTAATACAGTGGTAATCAGAATTATCTTCTGAAAAGGTTTCTGCCCTTCCTAAAAAGATGGTACCACCTTTAATTAAAGAGAAGCTCAAATTATCCTTTATAGAAGCCTGGAAAGGTGATCTAACATAAATAAGAAGGTTCCGACAGGTCACCAAGTTCATGTTGGTAAATGGCGCCATAGAAATAATATCATGTTGCATGAAAGTGATTAATTTCTTGATCTCTTCTTTAAATGTAAAAAAAGACTCAGCTTCGTTAATGATCAAGTATTTATGGAACTTGGCAGGTATATTTTTCAGTTCCTTTAAACTATATTCGCCTCGTCTTGCATAATTGATGTTCTTACCAGAAACATCAGTTCCGAAGAGACGTATGGCTTCATCTAACCCTGTCACCATCTTATAATCATAAAGGATAAGAGCTAATGTATAGATCTCTTGACCTGTAGAAATACCACAACTCCATGCCTTGAATTCTCGATTCTTTTTGTTCTCCTCAAATAGTTCGGGAATAATTTCCATGGCCAGGTAATTCCAAGAGTCACTATCCCTAAAGAACTCCGTATAAGAAATAAGGAGCTCTTTCATTAGATCTAATGATTCAGTCTCACTCGATTCAAA
>JAOMEV010000134.1 GCA_028346125.1 Bacteriovoracales bacterium
AACGGTCAATATCAAATTGTGATCGTTCAACGTACCCTACGAGGAGAATTGTTTTTTTTCCGTTTAAATCATTTGGTAATGTCCATTTTTTTTCAGAAAGAGATTTTCCTTTAAGAACAGGAAATTTTTTCCCGATGAGTAATTCAGGCGATTTATTGGGGACTCTCGAACATGAAAAAAAAATTATTAGCAAGAATGGAAACTTTTTTAAGAAATCTTTTAACATTACGTCCACCTTATTAGCATTTTTCAGAGATAATAAACAGAGAGAACATTGTAAGATAATTCCTTAGCGTCAACCCATACACCAGCGGCCTTACCATTTTTGTCTTTTTTACATTCCCACCCGGCAGGTTTATAAACGTGGCAGTCATTACCCCAAGTATTTCTTATTAAAAACTGACACGTCCCTCCTCTCTCTCTTTGGCCTACAATTATAGAGGCATGGCCTCTACAGCCCATTCGAGGCTGGACTTCACCAGTATCACTTGCAACATTTACGCCTCTAAAACCTTTTTTAGTTAGTATCCTTGAGCAATAACCTATTCCTACTGGCTGTGGATTATCTTTTTTTTCCAATAACTTTCTTATGGTCCAGTATACCTTTGATATATTACCACCCCAAACTCTTTTGGGGTAAGGCATTTTAAGAGACTTAAGGTAAATATTCTCTTTGCCAAAACATCCTTTAAATACATCTTTTAAAAAACCCATATAGTTTCCACCAGAAGTATAAGGTTTCATAACCTTTTGGATTTTTTTTAGACTTAGGTTTCCTGGGCCATAGTGCTGTCTAAGTGATCCAATTGTTGACCAGGCAGATCCCCAGAGAGTTCTTTCTGTTTCTTTATGGTAAGAAAAGTATTTTTCAGTTTCAATAAGAAATTCAGTAGGATCAATATTATTTTTTATCGCAAAAGAATTCATGGCCTCTTTAACTTTATGCTCTTGACACATTCCGTACTTTCTTATCCCAATGAGGGTGTCATAAGTATCTCCTCCGGCATCATCAAATGAGTTTTTATAGCGATCATTGGGAGCATATACAAGACGAGTTAATAAGGCAGCGTAAAGAGGGGAGCTTTGTCCCATTTTCATTTTACCAATTTTGCCCCCATGAGTTTCCCTCCAATAATCCACCATCTGTGCCGCTGCATAAGCATAACAAATATGACTTCTTCCCTGATCATAGAGAGGCATTTGGCGTGGAAACATTCCCCATTTTCTAGTGAGAAGATTTACTCTCTTACATCCCTTTGCCTGTACTTGGATGATTGAAAAGTAGCTTAAAAATATTAAAAGAAATAAACGAAACACACTTCTCCCCTTTGAAAATACATTAAAGTCTCTTCGGTAAAGGTTCGAATTAATTTAAATAATTTAATAAATACTTACTAACAAAGCCTAGGCCAAAAATAAATTTAATTTTTTTTAATGATCTTTTTCCGGTATTCACTGAAACAAACTAACTAAGGAGAAAAACTAAAAATAACTTTATTAATGGTTGCAAAATTACTTTTTTGGAATTTCACAAATTTCTGAACGAGTTAAAAACCTCATACCCGTCCCATTGTCTAAAGAAAACATACCTCCAATTTCCCCAACGAGAACATCGTTATTGCCGACCTTAAACTCCTTAACGGGGAAGCACATAGGCGAACTTCCATCACAACAGCCTCCTGATTGCTGAAACAAGAGGTCTGGCCCATGCTTTTCTTGAATTTTTTTAATGAGGCCTAAGGCCTCTTCTGTTGCAATAACTTTCATATTTTTCTTCCTAAAAAACCGCTCCCCGAGGGGAGCGGACAAAAGTTTAGTTTAAAAAAATCCGAGAGGATTTTCATCATAAGAAACGAGAAGGTTTTTTGTTTGTCTGTACTGATCAAGCATCATTTTATGATTTTCTCTACCAATCCCTGATTGCTTATAACCGCCAAAAGCTGCATGTGCTGCATCTGAAGCATGATCAATGTCCTTTTCATTTGATCGTGCGACTTCACAAATAACCTCATTAGTAATCGGTGAAGGGTTTTCAAAGTATTGGCCAGATCGAGGCTCTTCAAACTTACCATTAATTTAGTTTCCATACCTTGACTTAAATGGAAAAGGGACTTCCAGGTGTTTAGTATTCAAAGAATCCGAAACACTTACTGAAGTTTGCGTGTTCATAATAATTCTCCTTGTAATTTTTTAGTAAAATAATGATCCTTCTTTTTTTTTAAATTCAAGCCTTCTAAAAAAAATAATTAATCTTTAAAACATGATTAAGTTTGTTCTTTAATTTATTAGAGTAGCTATTTAAATTAATCAAAAATATAACTTATAATTTTAGACTTTAACTCATGCCTGCTTTTTAAAATGAGGAATGAAATTGAAGGCCGCCTTCTTTGATAATAAAATCAAAAATAGGTTCAACATTTTCTAATATAATGTGCATGTATTTTTGTTATGAACTATTGCTTCTATTTCCTTAATTTCAAATTATTTCTCGAGTGAACTTAATTATCTAAGATAAAAATTAAACATGACATTTCCCTAAATTTTTTAAACTTGAAACTTCATTTCTTGAAACAAAAATCAGCAATTTTGAAAATTTATAATTAGGAGAGAATGGCGCAGGATGAGGGATTCGAACCCCCGACCAACTGGTTCGAAGCCAGCTACTCTATCCAGCTGAGCTAATCCTGCGTGGTGGTACTCAACAAAGCCTGGCGATTATAAGGCCGTACAGGAGCTTTTACAACTCTTTTGTGCCCATAAAAACGCCAGGCATTAAGCTTAGGCTGCTTCTTTTAATTTTTTTTCGGCTTTTTTGATTTCTCTTCCAACTTTTGGAGAATATTCATCTTCTCCCTCTTTTTTAAGGGCCTCTAATTGTTTTTTGAGGTTATCAATACGGATGTTTTTAAGGGTTCTTTCTGTGTGTGCGCTTTTCTTTTTTCTTTTAGGCATAAAATAACTCCTTTTATTTTGGGTGCCAGGCTCAATTAAATTTATTTAAGCTTCAAGAAGATCCTTTTTTTTTTGCGCCTGTCCTTCAATTAAAAGTATGGCGACGAAACCTAAAATCATAAGCAAAAAGACAATCGAAACATCATTTGTAAACTCTTGAGGAAAGAAGAGCTCTTCCC
>JAOMEV010000135.1 GCA_028346125.1 Bacteriovoracales bacterium
GATTTGTTAAGGCCACGGAGTAGAAGGCCCCTTGGGAATTATCACCAATCAGGTTGCATCCAGGGTATTTCCAAGTAATCGCCGAACCAGCTTCGACTTGAGTCCATGAAATTTTGGAGTTTTTGCCAAGGCAATTTCCTCTTTTGGTGACGAAATTATAGATTCCTCCATTCCCATTCTCATCGCCTGCATACCAATTCTGAACAGTAGAATACTTTATTTCCGCATCATCATGAGTGACAAGCTCTACAATAGCAGCGTGGAGCTGGTTTTCATCTCTTTCAGGAGCAGTACAGCCTTCAAGGTAATTTACAAAGCTTCCCTCGTCAGCAATGACGAGAGTTCTTTCAAACTGACCCGTTTCTTTGGCGTTGATTCTAAAGTAGGTTGAGAGGTCTATAGGACATTTCACCCCTTTAGGAATATAAACGAAGGAGCCGTCACTAAAGACAGCAGAGTTTAAAGCAGCATAAAAGTTATCTGAGTAGGGAACAACTGTACCAAGATATTTTTTTACGAGCTCAGGGTAATCTTTTACTGCTTCTGAAATGGAACAAAAGATGACTCCAATTTTTTTAAGGTCTTCCTGGTGGGTAGTTGCTACAGAAACGCTATCAAAAACGGCATCAACGGCGACACCAGAAATTCTTTTTTGTTCATTAAGCGGAATACCGAGTTTTTCAAAAGTGGCCAAAAGTTCAGGATCAACTTCATCAAGGCTTTCTAGGTCCTTCTTTTTTTTGGGTGCCGCATAGTAATAGAGGTCCTGAAAATCAATTTCTGGAATATCAAGATGGGCCCAAGTGGGATGGGTCATGGTCTTCCAGTGACGAAAGGCCTTCAAGCGGTATTCGAGCATCCACTCAGGCTCTTCTTTTTTCTGAGAAAGAAGTCTTATGACATCTTCATTGAGCCCCTTGGGAAACTCTTCAGTTTCAATGTCTGTGTAAAAACCGTATTTATATTCTTTGTTAATAATGTCTTCTGAGCTCATATTTACCTACTTTATCCCTAACATTTTTTTTAAATTGGGTTTTTCTGACTCTTTATCAGCGACAATCCAGTGATCATTTTCAAAAAAGAGCTCATTCAAACTCACCTGATCAAGGAAAGAAATCAGCTTGTTGTGGAGCCGATCAATGGGAGTCACAATATTGCAAGTTGCGTGAAGGCAGCAAAGACCTTTAGTTGTTTGGCAGACACCTTCTTCTTGAATTCCTTCAGCAATTTTTGTGATTTCCATGTAGCTTATGTCTGTAAGAGGTTTAGAAAGAGTATAGCCACCACGAATTCCCTGCATGGACTTTAGAATGCCATGATGATTCATGGCCTGCATTACTTTCGCTGTTGTGTCGAAGGGAGTTTTAAGGACGTCACAAATTTCTCTGACCGTGACCAAAGCTCCGTTCTCCCTTTCCCCTATAAACTTTAGGGCCATAAGGGCGTATTCAGTTTTTTTATTAATTTTTAGCATCTAAAGTAACCAGTTAAAATTAAAAGCCTTGTATCCCAAAATAGGGTAAAAATAAACCTAATTCTAATGTATCACGAAATAAGGTAATTTTTAACCTATTTTAAGGGGACCATATATTAGAGGTTTAGCGAGGTATCAATAAAATTTATAGTTACATCCTTTTAGGACAGGGGATGCCTAAAAGAGAAAGTCCTTTCTCCATAACTTTTGCGACACAAGAAGAAAGGTACAGCCGACCCTTTTTAAGTTCCTCGTTTTCGGCTTTGGCCACGGAACATTCAGCGTAAAATGAATTATAAAGTTTTCCAAGTTCGTAAAGGTAAGAGCATAGAAAGCTTGTCTTATACTGAAGGCAGGCCATTTCAACTGTGGAATTAAAGAGTCCCAGCTGTATCATAAGGTTTTTCTCTTGCTCTTTTTCTAAAATACTCCAGTTAAAATTTTTAGGTTCTTCGGGAAGGCCAATTTTATCTATAAGAGACTGTATTCTAGCGTAAACATACTGAAGGTAGGGGCCTGTCTCGCCATCAAGCTTTAGCCACTCCTTCATATCAAAAACAATCTTTCGGTTATTATCAACTCTGACCATTCCGTATTTGATGGCCCCGTTAGCAACCATGGCAGCAGTTCTGTCAATTTCTTCTTGATCCCAGTTACCTTTATATTGATTGAGGTAATTTTCTTTGATAGTTTTTTCCATGCTATCAAGTAGGCTCATAAGAGGAACGATATTCCCCTTCCTCGAACTCATCGCACCGTCGGGAAGCTCTACAACGTTGTATTTTAAGTGAAAGCAGTTTTTGGATTGTTCAAAGCCCATTTTTTCTAAAGTCTTAAAAATTTGCTGAAAATGGTAAGATTGTCTGTCATCAACGACATAAACACTCTTTTCAACTTGGAATTCTTCAAACTTTTTCTTGGCCAAAGAGATATCTTTAGTTGCGTAATTGCCATTGCCATCAGACTTAATAAGGATACAAAAGCCAAGTTTATCTTCGCTTAAGTCAATCCCTATGGCGCCTTCAGATTCAACCAGGACTTTGTCATCATAGAGCTTTTTGGCCAACTCCACTGAAGAGTGGTCTTCTTCAGACTCAAAAAACCATCTTTCAAACTCAACGCCGGCCCATCTGTAGGCCTCTTTCATGAGGTCAAGTGACCACTCTCTTGTTTTTTTCCAAAGTTCGTGAAATTCACCCTCTTCTTTTTTTAGCTGTTGTAAAATTTCACCAAGTTGAGTTCTGTTACCAGCTTCTTTTTCTGTTCCTAATTCTTCTTCTAGTTTAGCTGTGGCCCTTGTATAGAGTTGGCCTAACCATGCACCTTTATTTTTTTCAGGTAGTGGTTCTTTATTATGATTTTTTAAGTACCAAAGACATTTGGCCACATGAGTCCCTGAGTCTCCAGGGTAAGTGACGGGAATCGTTTCGTGTCCTGAGTATTTGTGGATGAGAGCTGTTGCATTTCCTAAACAAAGGTTTCTCATATGCCCAACATGAAGCTCTTTATGAGTATTAGGTTGAGAAAATTCAATCATGGTTTTTGGGGGATTCTCAATGAGGTCTTTTTTAAAGAAACTCCCTTCCATGATATCAGTAAGAATCTCATTTCCTAGAAA
>JAOMEV010000137.1 GCA_028346125.1 Bacteriovoracales bacterium
AAACCTTCCCCCGCCGCCACAAACTAGTTCTATTTTACTGCGTTTTAAAAAATTTTTTATGGAGTTATAAAATTTTAAGAAATTTTTATAGCCTGTTCGTTTACCGATATAGAGGATATATTTTTTTGGGAGTTCAACTTTATTATCGATGAATGCTTCACTTATTGAAGTGGCATGATGAATTACAGTGATTTTAGACGGGTCAATTTTGTAAAATTTTAAAATATCTTTTTTCGTGGCATTAGAAACAGCAATGATTTTGTCGGAATTCAAAATCATTTTTTTCTTTCGCTGAATGAATTGCTCGTTGTTCTCAAAATATTCAGGAAAAAGCTCATTGATCATGTCATGAACTGTCAAAACAAATGGGATTTTAATTTTTTTTATTTCTTGTAAAAAATAATCATCATAGAATGTCGGATGAAAAATATCAAAATTAGAGAGACTTCTAATAGCATTTTTTTTGTTGAAATAATTTCTGAGTCTATCTTTTCCTTTAAACTTCCAACTTTCACCAAAAGACAAATGAGTCGAAACGTTGAATTTCTTAAGACAATCGTTGTATGAATGCTTAACGGCCAACTTAAAGTTTACCTCAGAGTCTATATGGCCTTGCCTAATGATTTCGTAGAAATATCTCGAAATCCCGCCATATTTCTGAATTTGGAATATTTGATGATCAAATAGAACATTCATTGTAAAACAGTTCTTTTTATGAAGTTCCCAGTATCACTTTTCATAGCAACACTGTCATGGTTGAAACACACAACACTAGTTTAATATTACTAAAAGGCAATTGTCTAGGATAGGTTATATTTTTAAATAGCTCCTTATTCACAATAATTTAACTTTTTCCAAAAAAGTATTTCCTAAAAATTTATGATAAATACTATAATTGTATACCTTAAACAAATGAAAGAAGTGTTTTAAATTTATTCCAAGACCTCTAAAGGTTAAAATAATTAGCTTTAGTTTAATTCTACTAAATTTAAATAAAGACAAGAAAGTTAATATGAGAACAAGACTTATTGCATTGTTTTTAATTAACCATGCTTTTTTCTGGGTGACATCTGAAATTTTGATAAAGTGAAGACAGCTAGCTTTCCACTTTTTTATTAAAGAGTTCAGTTCCTCCCCACTACTTAACTTCCAAGGGAACCTAATGGTGTTAATTTGAGTTTCGGCATAATCTTCTAGCCTATGGGTACTGAGTTCCTGAAACATAGATTGTGTTACTTGAGTTGAAAATATTTGAGTAGTACTACTTGAGTGAGTACGATACCTCAAAAGTACTTCTGGCGAGTTTGCCAATCGGCTATCAACGCAAAACATTATAAGAGTTCATAATCTTCAGCATGAATAAATTGTTCGTTGTAAAAAAACTCATTTTTAACCTTTTCCAAAATAATTGCCACTCTTATCTATAAACTCAATATCAGTGCCTAATATGGCCACGTCTCTATTATTTTCTAAAAATGATATTTGCTTTTGAAAAAGGTTAGGAAAAATAAACGCCCTTTTTTACACGCTCTCTACAGCTCACTTATAAAATAATCCAAAAAAAACATAAACCCCTAATCAGAAAACAATTTAGGAGCTCCTAAATGGTTTTCTTTTACAGTTTTTAATTTTTTGGAAAATATTTCGATAGATTTATGGCAAAATCCAGAGAAAAGAGGTGCTTTGCTTTCCCTAACCTTCTTATCTATACCTTTAGATGATCACCAATCTTTTTCAAAATTCTTTTTCCGTAGGACAAGGTCCTTCTTGAATTTAACCTAAGGAGCTTTGCGTAATAATTATCTATATCTCTCATTTTGTAGAATTGAATAAGGTCATACTCAAATTCCTTCTTAATCCTGTCTTTCAAATTTTCCAGAGGAATAAAAGTTTTGACAAAGCAACTGTAATCATAATTTTTTTTAACTTTTTCAAGCTTAGGATCATTTTTAGAAAAGAACCTTATATCAATTGAATACCGTGGTTTTGTCACAGGGTAACTCGATCCATGAAGAAGATCTTTTTTAAAGGTAACGGCATCACCCTTTTTACACAGAATCGTTTGACACCTTTCCTTTACTAATGGCCAAAGCTCCTTCAGACCTTCATTTTTACCGCTATGATAATTAACATCCTCCAAGCCCAAGCCACACAATTTTATCAACTCAAGGTCAGTTGTATATATTAAGGACCCTGTTGAAGAATCTATTTCGTGAAGAGGAATCCAAAAAGTCCTATGATCCAGCCCCTCATAAAAATCGTAGTGAAGAGAGCCAAAAGAAAAGTTGTCAAAACGATTCTTGCCATTTGAAGTTAAACTAGGAAAAGTTACCCTAACAAACGGGGAGTTAAAGAAAAATATCTCATCACCCAAAGTTTCTTTTAGATGATTAATAAACTTTTCACAAAGAATTTCATCCAAAACCCCCGATTTAAAAACAAAACACTTTAAAAGAGCGTAGATTGGTGAACTCGGATAAAGCTTGGTTAAATAAAATTCTTCCAAATCTAATTCCGGAAATAATACCTGCCGTGCTTTTTCAAGCTGTTCATCAATTATACTCTTTACAATATCTAAACTTTCTGGGCGAAAAATACTCTTCAGTATATGGGGGGGAACACCAGGAATTTTACCTCTATGATCGGTCATTCTTTTTTACTTTTTTAAATGAAATTATATGAAAATCAACCTTAAGCAAGCATTATGGCAAGAGAAAACCTATAAGGGAACAAAAACTATCATCGGTTCCAGACAATTGGACACTTTGAGTTAAGCAAATTATGATTTTTATAGTTTTATAAAAAAATCATAAAAGCAAAAATTAGTTTTTAATAGAAGCTCATCTTAATTAAATAAAACGAGATGTCTTGGAGCCCATGATGTGGAATGGGGAACTCCTTTATAAAAAAGTATCAAAATCATTATTTAAGGTTTTTTTTAATTTGTAAAAGTTATGGTGGTCCGAAACAGTAAATAACATTAT
>JAOMEV010000138.1 GCA_028346125.1 Bacteriovoracales bacterium
AATGAGATTGCTTTTGATGATAACCTCTGTCAGCCTTGATCTTTCGGGCATTAATTTGACTTTGGATGAGAGCTTTTGGTAAGTGATTGAGAGCTCTTCCTCGTCGACTCCTTTCAAAAGGAAAGAGAGAAGCCTGGACCTTTGCTGGATGAGGTCTATGGTTCTTTCAAAGTCTGGATAGAGTTTGGCGACCTGGACAACACTTTGGAGGCTTTCTTCATCGATCTTATCAATCTCTCTCACAAGGAAAACGTATTCAAAGAGGTTTTTAAATATTTTTTCTGTGTCCTTTATTTTTTCAAGAATGATGCTTGTGAAAGAAAGATTCAAGTTTAAATTAACTGGAACGAAATAATTAATACATGTCGAGCATCGTAAAAGAGTTTCCAATATATCACATGTTGTTGATACTGCTTCAACCTGGGGGTTTATTTGGGAATCTTTTTGATCGAACTTTTCAAGCTCTATATAATTATTATGAATTTTCCATTCTAAATGACTTAAACCGTTTAAATTATTTTGAATTTTACAAATGGACTTGTCCAATATTTTATGAAAGTGATCTAAGCTGTATGTATCCGAAAGAGGAGAGACAAAATCTTCCAAAATTTGAAACAGACTTCTAATTATCAGTTCCATTTTTTTTCCAAGTTCCTCTTTATTTTCGATGTTTATTATTTCAGAAATATATTTATATTGTTCCTGGTCCTCTTCTGCTTGCCTAAGATACTCTTCTGATTCTGTTACATCTTCAACGGTACACATGATTTTTTCTATGCAGTTATCCTTATCGTAAAAAGGAGAATAAGAGAGTTTTAATGTTTTACCTTGTTTTTTATTTTCATCAGGTAAGGTTACTCTTTTAGGAAGATTATCTTCCAAGCCGAAATATTGAAGATCATCTGATCCAAAAATGATCGAAAAAACAGACCTTAAGTCACGATACTCTTTAGTACCCTTTCTTATGTTATAAAAAAGAAATTCAGAGACTTTTTTTCCAACTATATCCTCCCCAAAAATTGTTTCAGAGAATTTAGAAACAGGAGGAAGGACTTTAAAATTTCTTCCAATTGCGAAAATAGCTTTATTCATGTTGTCTAGGAGGCTTTTTATTTCTTTTGATTGTGAGTAAACCTCATCTTTTAACCTTGTTGTTAAGGTTTCAACTTTTTTACTCATATTATTCATAGATAGGGTCAAAACATTTATTTCATGGCAGCTTCTATATGAATCTTTATTTTCTGATTCGATTGAATAATTTCCCCTCGAAATTTCTAAAGAAATATCCGAAAGATTTTTTAGAGGAATGACAACGGTTTTACGTAAAAGAATAGTGATGAAAATAACAATCGTAATATCTAAGAGAACAATACTAGAAAGAAAGAAAATAATTTCATTTTCCAACTCTTTTTCGATAATTTTTTTGTTAATTGATATGATATAGTGACCTATTTTTATACTTTCACTTTCGTTTTCATCAAAATGAAATAGTGCTCCTTCAATTTTTTTGGACTCTTGATCAGGTATTTTCTTGTTTTTGGACTCGTTAATTATGCCATTTTTGTTTTTACTGAAGCCAATCTCAATTTTACTTTTTTTATCATCCAAAATATGAATAGATTTAATGTGCTCATTTTTTAATTCAGCTCTGATAATTATTCCAATGGATTCAAGATCTAGGTCAAATAGTGAATGAGAGACATTTTTTTCTAATCTCTTTTGCGTTCTTTTAATAGAACTTTCTAAACTTTTTTCCATTTGGTTTTTTTTTACTGAATATGAAAAAAGACCATAGATTCCTAACAAAATAGAAATAGATACTATGATTGGAATGGTGATTTCAAATTGAATTGAGTTTCTTTTCACAGTTGATCTTATCGGTAGGTGATGAGTATACCTGAGTATTAGTCTATACTTATGGGAGTAAAAGATTAGGAAAGCAAATATTGTTTTCACTTTCCAATATAAATTAATATTTTTTAATTACGAGTTAAAAAGTAGGTATAGAAAATTAATTTATCGGCCAATTTTTACTTGAGATTCCATAACTGTCTCTAATTTTTCTTATAATATCCTTATTTTTTTTAATAAATTTATTAAAATCTTTAATTAAGTTTGGGTGGTTTATTGTTGAACAGTGATATGCAGCAGAGGCTATAGGTTGTGATTTATCAACGTCTAGGGCAAATTTCTTTAACTTATTATCGTTTTTTAGTAAATATTTTGCCTGTATGACATTGACAAGGCCTGCATCAGTTCTTCCTAAACCAACTTGAGACAAAACAGAAATCATATTTTTACTTTCACGTGTTTTATATTTACCAGATTTGACATCATTATAAATAAGCCATGGAGTAAAACCTCTAACGATTGAAATGACCTTCATGGGTTTTCCAAAATTTGTAAGCTTCCGAATTAAAGCATCTTGAAAAGGAATCATTTTTATAGTGTAGGTAAAATTCTTTCCACTAGATTTTTTCTCATCTGCGCGCCATTCTGGGTTCGAAGGAGCTTTAATATCAAATTTTCCATCAAGAAAATATTTAAACAGTCTATTTAATGGGTAAGCTTTATAAACAAATTTGATTCCTTTGCTCCTAGCGTAGGCATCAAACAAGTCTCTCATCGCACCTTTATATTCTTTTGTTTTTTTGTTGTAGGTAAAGTACGGAAAGAGGTCAATATTTTCTACCCCCACCGTATAGACTTTTGCATGAGAAATACCAAAAGCAAGGAAGATTAAAAAACCTATGAGGATGCTTTTAACTGTTTTCATTTACCTACTCCTAAAATATTAAATTTAGCTATATTCTAAGCTAGGGTTTGTAAGTCAACAAGCAAGGGAATAAAACGCTAACTTTATCATATTAGGGGTAAACCTTAAATTTCTAGTATTTGGTTATTAAATTATTTCTTTGTATTTCAAATAGGCTATTTTTATTCATTTAATAGTTTTTATTTTTT
>JAOMEV010000139.1 GCA_028346125.1 Bacteriovoracales bacterium
GCTCGAATTTATGAAAATTTACTTAGTTGGAGGCGCCGTAAGGGATATCCTGATTGGAAAAACGCCAAAAGACCTCGATTATGTTGTAGTTGGGGCCACAGAAGATGAAATGATTAGGCAGGGTTTCCAAAAAGTGGGGAGATTATTTCCTGTTTTTATTCACCCCAAAACTAAGCACGAGTACGCCTTAGCTAGAAAAGAGATAAAAAAAGGAAAAGGACATAAAGGATTTAGTTTTAAGTTTTCGCCAGATGTCACCCTTGAAGAAGACCTCTTTAGAAGAGACCTAACGATTAATGCCATGGCCATGGATCAAGAAACTCAAGAAATTTTTGATTATCATAGTGGCCAAAAAGACATTGAAAACAAGCTCTTACGGCACGTTTCACCTCATTTTATCGAAGACCCTCTTAGAGTTCTTAGAGTTGCCCGCTTTCACTCTCAACTTCCCGATTTCACCATAGACTCCGAAACAATGGAGCTTATGAAAAAAATAAGTATTTCCAAGGAGTTAAAAACACTTTCAAGTGAGAGAGTCTTGGAAGAGTTAACAAAGGCCCTACTAAGCCCCGGCCCAAACCTTTTTTTTCAAGCACTTACAGACTCCAAAGCAATAGGCGAGCTCTTTCCCCTCCTCCATTCATTAAAAGACCGCCAGACAAACTGTTTAGGAATAAGTGACTGGGACTATGCCCTAAAGTCACTCATTTTAGCAAAAGAGTTTAATTTCTCTGCAGACCTCCTCTTTGCAGTCTTTTTTCAAATTTTTGGTAAAGAAATAAAAGAGAAAAATATAGAAATGCTTGAGGTCTTTTTGAAAGAAATCAGACTTCCTCAAAAAGCAAAATACCTCAGCCTCCTAGCAGCAAGAAACTTACAAACAGGACATAATATCCAAAATCTTCCCCCCAAAGATATTTTAGCTCTTTTCAAACGACTTAAGGCCTTTCACAAAGAAACTTCAATTTTACCTGATTTTTTAAAATGCCTTGAAATTGATTATAAGGTGATAAACGGCAAGGAAGAGCCTCTTAAAGTCTCATCCTGGCTTTTTCCTCTTGCTCACCAACTCAGGAAAATGGATTTCAAAGCTCTGGAAAAAAAATATGAAGGCCCAGAATTAGGTGCCGAGATCGATAAAACTAGAGAAGAAGTTATTCTTTCCTGGCCACGAAATTAAGCGGCCTTCTTCTCTTCTTTTAGTATTACTAACAATTTTTGATAGGGTGATATTAAATTGTGCTTCAGTATAGATGCCGTAAGCTTTTCTCTAGAGGGGATTTGCCCTAAAAGAGAAGACATTGTGTCAAAAAAGTCAGAATAGTATTCATTTAATTGAAGGCGGTAAACAAAACTAAGAAATAGGCTTCTTTGGGTCAAAAGAGAAATAACCTTTTCAAAATCTGGATAAAGTTTAGAAAACTTAACAACCTTAGAAAGCTTTTCTTTATCAAGTTTATCAATATCCCTGACTAAAAAAACATACTCTAATAAATTTTTAAATAATTTATCGAGGTCCTCCATTTTCTCACGTCCGATTTCAGATAGTTTAAGACCATAATCTTTTTTATAAGGTACAAACATTTCTAAAACCTTTGAATATTTCAAAAGGTATTCTAAACAGGAGGTTAACTTATCTATCGCATGAAGGTGAAAACTTACATTTTTTGGAATTTTTTCCCATTCAGAATCGGTAGGTCTCTTACTCAAAACAAGTTCTTTGAGATAATCAAAACCTTTAAAGGACTTTTCAATCTCCTCATAAAAAAGGTCCATGCTACTCTTTAAATATTGTACGGGAAGGTCATCAGCATCAGGGGAGATAAAATGATCAAAGTATTGCATAGAAAAAGATATCGCCCCTTGAACAATATTAAAAAGAATTTCTTTGTCCTCACGGGGGACAATTTCTTTAATAAACTCAAAATTTAATTGGTCACTTAATGCACTTTTATAAAATTTTTCAAATTCAGTAATATCTTCTATAACAAGTAGTATTCTCTCTACTAATTTTACCTGGTTAAATAGTGGCCGATATGAGACTTTTAAAACTTTATTCCCCTTCGAAAGAGTCACTTGCTTAGGCAATTGATCTTCTAAAACAAGGAACTGTCTTTCATCTTCAAAGAAGGCAAAAGAAAAGGTCTTTTTCAAGTCATTGTAATCCTTGGTTCCTTCTTCAAGGCCAGAATAAAGAAATTCGAAAATGTTTTTATCTTTTATTCCCTCTCCAAATATTTTTTCAGAATAGGCACTTATAGGCGGTATTACACAAAGCTTCTCATCGATTGTAAAAATAGAATGTTTCATATTATTTAAAATATTTTCTATCTCTCGAGTTCTTTCCTTTACTTTTATATCCAAAGAAAGGTTATTCTTTTTTTCTATATCTAGTAGATTTTCTTTATATTGGTTAAGAGAAATATTCTTCTGAAGGTTAAAAAGGTTATCGACAAGACTCAGACATTCCACCTTATTAAAAGGTTGAAGGGTTTAATATTCCAAGATCTATTCATTATGTTTCAAGTTTAGAAAAAGCAAGATTAAAAATTAAAGACTTTGTTTATAAAATTATTATTTTTGACAGCTCTTTTTATGGCCAAGAAGGTGTCAACTTTTTAGAAACAGTTAAGCTAGAATTTCCTTCAACTAAGAGAGTTCTTTTAACTACGATTCAAAAACATAAGAAAATGAGAAAAGAACTTAAAGAGGATATGTTTCATATTTTTAAGTTTCGACCTTGGGAAAAAATAAAGTTGGTCAGGGAAATTGACAAGCTTTTGAGTGAAAGCGATTTAAATATTTTTTCTCACTACAATCCTAAAAAGTGGCACTTTAGTGGAATAGCTAGAAAGGTCAATGTCCAAAATAATAAAGATGAGACACAAAAAATTGAAAAGTATTACAAAGGTAATGTGCTTATCATTGATAAATCTTATGATATGAAAAC